>DATHNH010000022.1:0-11071 GCA_035486255.1 Solirubrobacteraceae bacterium
CTTTTCCCCGGCCGATGAGCGTGGAATACTGCACGAGATGAGCCCTCTCGGCACAATTCTCACCGCGATCGTCACGCCGTTCGACCGGGATCTGCATGTCGACGAGGAGGCGTTCGTCGCGCTGATGCACTATCTCGCCGAGCACGGCTCCGATGGCTTCGTCGTATGCGGGACCACCGGCGAGGCCCCAACCCTCACCGACGAGGAACACCTCGGCCTGATCGGCCTGGCCTCACGCGAGCGCCCGCCCGGCACGACGATCGTCGGCGGCACGGGCTCCAACGACACCAAGCACGCCGTGCACCTGACCGAAGTCGCAAGCGAACACGGCGTGGACGCGACCCTGAGCGTCACCCCCTACTACAACAAACCGAGCCCACGCGGGATCGTGCGCCACTACGAAGAGGTCGCCAAGGCTACCGACAAGCCGATCCTGCTCTACAACATTCCAGGCCGCACGGCGGTCAACATGGGACCGGAGCTACTGACGCGCTTGGCGCAGATCGAGCACATCGAGGGCGTCAAGCAGTCCAACCAAGCCGAGCTGCAGCTGATAGACGGGCTCGAGCTGTACACCGGCGATGACGCCACCTTCGCGCATACGCTCGATATCGGGGGCGCCGGCGGTATTTGCGTCGCCAGCCACATCGTCGGCGATGAGATGCGCCGCATGGTCGACGAGCCCGAGCACCGCGCCGAGATCGACGCGAGCCTCGAGGACGTGTACGAGACGCTGTTCATGACCGCCAGCCCGACGTGCACGAAGGCGGCGCTGAACATGCTCGGCCACAAAGTCGGCGGCCTGCGACTGCCGTTGATCGAGGCGGACGAGCATGAGCTGGCCGAGGTGCGCGCGATGCTCGTGCGCCACGGGCTGATGGCGGGCGCACCCGCGTGAGCAAGTTGCGCGTCCTGCCCCTCGGTGGGCTTGGAGAGATAGGCAAGAACATGACCGTCCTCGAGTACGACGGGCGGATCGTCGTCGTCGACGTCGGCCTGCGCTTTCCGACTCCGGAGATGGTCGGCATCGACCTGGTGCTGCCCGACTTCTCCTACCTGCGTGAGCGGGCGAGAGATATCGAGGCGATCGTCGTCACCCACGGCCATGAGGATCATCTGGGCGCGCTGCCGTGGGTGGTGCGTGAGCTCGGCCAGCAGAACGTGCCGCCGGTGTACGGGGGGCCACTGACGATCGCGATGGCGCGCTCCAAGCTCGAAGAGCACAAGCTGCGCGAGGTGGAGCTGTGCGATGTCGCGCCCGGGGAGATGCTCGACCTCGGGCCGTTCTCGCTCGAGATGATCCACATGACGCATTCGATTCCCGACTCCAGTGCCGTGGCGCTGGGAACGGACCTCGGCACAGTGCTGATAACCGGTGATTACAAGTTTGACCAGACGCCGGTGGACGGAGCTCCGGCGGACGTCTCGCGCCTGGCTGAACTGGGGCGCGAGGGTGTGTTGCTCTTGTGCGGAGACTCCACCAACGTCGACCGCGAGGGCTTCTCGCCGTCGGAGTCCCTGGTTGGACCGCACCTGGAGGAGGCGTTCGCACGTTGCGAGGGGCGCATCATCGTGACGAGCTTCGCCTCGAACATCCACCGCGTGCAGCAGGTGATCGACGCTGCCGCCGCGCTCAATCGCAAGGTCTCGCTGGTTGGACGCTCGATGCGCAAGAACGTCGGCATCGGGCGCACGCTCGGCCATGTCGACGTGCCCGAGGGGATCCTCGTCGGCACGCGCGAGATCGAAGACTTCCCCGACGAGCGCATCGTCATCATCTCGACCGGCTCGCAAGGAGAGCCGCTCTCAGCACTCAGGCGCATGGCCTATCGCGACCATCCCCAGGTGAAGCTGCGCCACGGCGACACGGTCGTGTTCTCGGCGACCCCTGTACCTGGCAACGAGCGTGCCGTCAACGAGACGATCGACCGGCTCTACCACATCGGCTGCGACGTGGTGACCGCACGCGACGCGCCGGTGCATGCTTCGGGACACGGCTACGCCGAGGAGGTCAAGCTGATGCTCAACTTGACAAAACCGCGCTACGTGATGCCCTTCCACGGCGACTTCAAGCGACTGCGTCTGCACACTCAGCTCGCCGAAGCGGTGGGGATCGAGCCCGATGACATCTTCCAAGGCGAGAACGGGCTGCCACTCGACATCGATGAGCGCGGCGCACGCTTCAAAGAGCACGAGCAGTCGGGGATGGTGTTCGTCGACGGCGTGGAGATCGGCGATATGGCCGACGTCGCGCTGCGCGACCGGCGCATGCTCTCAGCAGATGGCATCTTCATCGTGGTCGTGACGATCGCCGAGCAGGACGGGCGTTCGGTGGCCGACCCCGAGGTGATCTTCCGCGGTGTGCCCTTCCGCGAGGAGGCCGGAGAGCTGTTCGAGGAGATCCGCTCCACCGTCGATGCGACGCTCGCACGCACCGCCAAGGAGGAGATTCGTGAGGTGGACCTACTCCGGCAGATGCTCCACGACGACCTCGCGAAACTGATCTACGACCGGTTGAAGCGCCGCCCGATGGTGCTGCCGGTCGTCGTAGAGGTCTAGCGCGCCTCTGAGCGGCGCGATCCTGGTCGACCGATCGATCGGCGCATCCGCTCGGCACACTACGCGGGTGGGTGGGCCATCAATTCCTGGTCTCGCTTGCTCGGAGGCGCGCTGGACGGACCTGGAACGGAGGGCAGCGTGACGACGAAGCGCGCACCCGGGCGCTCGGCGCCGGGGTGCGTCTGCTCGACCGAGACGCTTCCGCCATGGGACTCGGCGACCGCTCGTACGATCGCGAGACCCAGGCCGAAGGAGCCGCCACGGTCGCCGGCGCCACGTACGAACCGCTCGAACAGCGTCGCGGCAAGGCGCTCGGGGACGCCCGGGCCGTCGTCTTCGACGATCAGACGTGCCTCGCCTGCCGGCTGAGGTGTGCCTACAGAGGGCTCGAGGACAGTCGACACTCGAATCTCGGTACCGGCCGGCGTGTGGCGCAGCGCGTTCTCGATCAAGTTGAGTGCAAGGCGATGCAACTCGTCGCGGGAGGCCTCGACGACCGCGGGCCGCACGTCGAGCGATATCTCGTGCTGTGCGCTGACCGGGCCCAGCTCGGCGGCCGCCTCCACGACGATTTGCGCAAGGTCGCAAGGCTCACGCCGCACGACACGACCGACATCGGTCCGAGCGAGCAGCAACAGATCGGCGACGAGACGGCGCATGCGCTGGGAGGAGCGCAGAGCGGAGCGTGCCGCGTCGGCCTCTTCGCCACGCAGGGACTCGGCCAACAACTCCAGGTTGGCAAGCACACTGGTGAGCGGCGTGCGCAGCTCGTGCGAGGCGTCGGCCACGAACTGGCGCTGGCGCGCGAGCGTGGCTTCGGTCTCGGCATGAGCGGCGTCCAGCTCGTGCAACATGCCGCCGAGGGTGCGCGCCAGCTCGGCCACCTCGTCGTCGGCAAGCGGCTCGGGCACGCTACGACTGGGGTCGCGCGTGCGAGCGATCTGCTCGGCGGTTCTCGTCAGCTCCGCGATCGGCGCCATCGCGCGCCGGGCGATCATGATGCCGGCGAGCAGCGCGAGCGCCGTACCGGCGAGTACGCCGAGCACGAGCAGCAGCTCGACGCGGGCAACGGTTCCTTCGACGTCGGAGAGACGCCGACCGTACTGGATGACGATATCCCCGCCGACCGACGCGTCGAGTGGAACGAGTTGCGTATCGACGCGATAGCCGTCGACGTCGGTTTCGTTGGCGCCGCCGAAGTTGGGCGCACCGGCGCTGGAGGCGAGCACGCCGCCGCTGATGCTGAGGATGCGTATGGCAGCGTGCCCCGAGCTCGCGAACTGGTTGAGATCCGACGGGTTGACGACATGCAGCGTGAAGCCTTCGGCCTGGTTGCCGGTGACGCTCACCTGGAGAAAGCTTGCGAAGTTGGTCGTGGCCGCCGCCACTTCGCGATTGAAGTTGGAGCGGATGCGGTGAACCGTGAGCGAGCCGACAACCAGCGCGAAGGCGCACAGGATCGTGAACGTCAGCAGCGCCGAGACGCCTGCCAGGCGCGTACGGATCGGCAGGCGGTCGAACGCGATGGAGACGCGCTCGCTGAAGCGCGTCAACAGCAGTGGCCCCGACCGTTTCATGTCCGCGCCTTGCGCCGCTGGAGCTCGCGGGACGCACCGCTAGTACGTCCAAGACGGCATGTGACGATCCAGCGCCGTGTCAGGGGACGGTCAGGCTCGGAGGACGTAGCCGGCTCCGCGTATGGTGTGCAGCAAGCGCGGCTCGCCCTCGGCCTCGAGCTTGCGGCGTAGGTTGGAGACGAACACCTCGATCGTGTTCGTCGTCGAGAAAGGGTCGTAGCCCCATACCTCGTCGAGCAGGCGCTGGCGGGATATGACGATGCGCTCGTTGCGCATCAGGTACTCGAGCAACTCGAACTCGCGCTGGGTCAGCTCTATCTGACGGTCGCCGCGTGCGATCTCGTGCGTGTCCACGTTGAGAGACAGGTCACCGACACGCAACGGCGCCGAGCCGCGTGGCGGGCGGCGGCGCAGGAGAGCGCGCATCCTGGCAAGCAGCTCCTGGCGCTCGAACGGCTTGACGAGGTAGTCGTCGGCGCCCGCGTCGAGTCCCTCTACACGCGACTCCAAGGCGTCTCTTGCGGTGAGGATCAGGATCGGCACGTCGTCGCCGTCGCGCAGGCGCTTGGCCACCTCGATCCCATCCAGCTCGGGCAGGCCGAGGTCGAGGATCACCAGGTCAGGGGCAAAAGTGCGCCCGTGCTCGAGCGCCGCGTTGCCGTCCGCCGCGGCACGTACCTCATAGCCCTCCATCCGCAGCGAGCGTTGGAGCGCTTGTGCGATGTCCTCGTCGTCCTCGACCACGAGCACGCGTGGAGCACGGGTGAATTCGCTCATCTCAACATTGTGTATCGCTGTGCACTAAAGCCATGGTAAGGGCCCTCCCACCGAAAGCGGGATATGCAGACCAGATGGTCGGACAAGCGATGGTAAGGGCAGCAGCCCAGAAGTGGGTCTGACATACACGCGCACCCATCCGAGACTCAAGTGCACAAGGGTCCCGACGGTACCTGGGCAGGTGTGTGGCCTTACGCGTCGAAGCTGGCCTTGATGCCCGCCGCCCGTAAGAGCCCCAAGCGCCAGCCCGCCCGCAAGCAGGCCGCACGGCGACGCTCCAGCACCAGATCTCGCTCGCGACGCGGGCGGGGACGTGGCTCGACCGGGCCGCTCGACTTCACGCTGCGCTTCCCACCCTTGACCCGCAACCAACGTGACGTGCTGGGTCTCGCTCTCGTCGCTCTCGGCGTGTTCATGGCCTTTGTGCTCTACGGCCACGGCGACGGGGGTCAGGTCGGCCAGGGGCTCGCTACAGGCCTCGGCTGGTGCGTGGGTGAAGCCAGGGTGCTCGCGCCGGTAGCGCTCGTGGTCGGTGGCGGTGCACTGTTGCTCGACCAGTTGATTCCCACTCGCAGACCCTTGCGCACGGGCGGCCTGTGCCTGTTCGCGGCCGTGACGCTCGCGCTCGCGGCGGGCATACTCGGCCTGAGCAGTGGCACACCAGCTCACGACCCGGCATCTGAGCAGTGGCGCTCAGGCTTCCTGCAGGCTCACGGTGGGGTCATGGGCCAGGGGATCTACTGGGCCGCACACCGACTTGTGCAAAGCGTGGGCGTGGACATCCTCGTCGTGTTCTTGATGGTGGTGGGCGTCGTGCTCTTGACAGGGGCGTCGCTCGCCGCGGTGCTACGCGCGACCGGCAACGGGCTCGTCGACACCAGTCGCATGATGCGTGCTCGTGCGGGCGCGCTGGAGCGCGTCACGAAGGACATCCAGGAGGAGCGAGCCCAACGCGCCCGAGAACGCTCGCAATGCGACGAGGACGAACAGCTGCGACCGCCGGAGCCGGCGCCCGAGGAGCTGATCGTGCGCGCCACGCACGTGGAGGCTCCGTCGGTCGACGGAGCGCCACCCGCGCTCGACCCTTGGGCCGGCGACGAGCAGGAGGGGGCGCTCGAGCCCGAAGTCGGACACGAGGAGACAGACGACGCTGAAGATGATGGGGCGTTCGCCGCTGTGGACCTGCGCTCACAGAGCGAGCAGGACACGGCAGCCGACGAGGATCTGCCGTCTGAGCCGATCGACGACTCGCTCTTGACGCCACAAGGTCGCTTGCGCGATGTGGTGACAGACGACCCCGACTTCGTGTGGGAGCTGCCTGGCGCCGAGCGCATCCTCACGCGCTCGACGGCGGAGCAGGCGCGCCCGGACACCGCCGGGCAGGAGCGCACCGCGACGAGCCTGATCGAGGCGTTGGGCCACTTCGGCGTACAGGCCAAGGTGATCGGCACCGTGGCGGGACCGCACATCACGCGCTATGAGCTGCGCCTCGCCCCGGGTACGAAGGTCGGCAAGGTGGCCCAGCTCAAGGACGATCTCGCCTACGCGCTGGCCGCCACCGACATCCGCATCCTCGCCCCAATCCCGGGCAAGCAGGCCGTCGGCGTCGAGGTGCCAAACGCCAAGCGGCGCATGGTGCGCCTCGGCGACGTCTATCAGGAGCCGCCCAAGGACTGGTCGCCGCTGACGGTGTGGCTTGGCAAGGATGTCGCCGGCAAGGCGATTGGCGCCGATCTGGCAAAGATGCCGCATTTGCTTGTAGCGGGCACGACCGGAGCGGGCAAGTCGGGCGCGATCAACGCGATGCTGTGCAGTGTGCTGTTGCGGGCAACCCCGCACGAGCTGCGGCTCGTGCTGGTCGATCCCAAGCAGGTCGAGCTCAACCACTATGAGTCGATCCCGCATCTGCTCACACCCGTGATCACGAGCCCGCGCATGGCTGCCAACGCGCTGCAGAACCTGGTGCGCGAGATGGAGCAGCGCTACGGGATCATGTCGCTCGCGCGCACGCGCAGCCTGGTTGAGCTCAACAAGGCACGCGAGTCGCGCTCGGAAGCTCCGCTTCCCTACATCCTGTGTGTGATCGACGAGCTCGCGGACCTGATGATGGTCGCGCCCGCGGACGTCGAGGACTCGATCATTCGCCTCGCCCAGAAGGCGCGCGCGGTCGGCATCCATCTGGTGCTCGCCACGCAGAGCCCGCGTGTGGACGTGATCACCGGCATGATCAAGGCCAACGTGCCCTCGCGCATCGCCTTCTCGGTCTCGAGCCAGACAGACTCGCGCGTGATCCTCGACCAGAACGGCGCCGAGTCGCTGCTCGGCCAGGGCGACATGCTGTTCAGCCCGGTCGGCTCCTCGCGCTTGCAGCGCATCCAGGGCGCTTACATCGACGAGGCGCAGATCGCCAAGCTCACGGACCTGTGGCGCAAGCAGGGCGAGCCCGAGCTGCGCGAGGAGCTGCTGGAGGAGGTCGAGCCCGCAGAGCCTGAGAAGAGCGCAGACGACGAGTTCGATCCCGACGAGGATCCGCTGCTGAGCGATGCCATCAGACTGGTCGCGGAAATGCAGACCGCCTCGACATCGATGCTGCAGCGTCGCCTGCGCCTGGGCTACACGCGCGCGGGCCGGCTCATCGACATGCTCGAGCGCCGCGGCGTTATCTCCGGCTATGAGGGGTCAAAGCCGCGTCAAGTGCTGATCGGCGAGGCCGATGTCCCCAGGGTGCTGGCGATGCTGGGCGCCTCCGACGGCACCGAGACAGCGAGCGAGGCGTCGATCTCCAGTTGAGTCGTCGTGACCGATTCTTGGACGCGTGTGCCCGGACGGTGCATGCACCGTCCGGCCGTCCCTTGCATGCAAGGGACAGAACCGGGCCGCACATGTGCGGCCCGGCCGACCGGCACATGTGCCGGTCGGAACACACTTGTTTGGGCCGGAGTCACTAGCCTGTTGCCCTGATATGGCTGAGATCGGAGCGACCCTGCGAGAAGCGCGCATGCGTGCTCGCGTCGACGTGTCCGAGATCGAGGCGCAGACGAAGATTCGGGCCAAGTATCTGCGCGCCCTGGAGAACGAAGAGTGGGACCTGCTGCCGGGCCCGACATTTGTGCGCAGCTTCCTGCGTACTTACGCTCAGGCGCTTGGACTCGATGCAAAGGCGCTCGTCGACGAATACCGCATGAGCTACGAGCAGCCGAGCGAGCTCGACCACCAACCGGTGATGTCCCCGCCGCGACGCGCCCCGACACGTTCGAGTCAGAACAGGCCCCGCGGCCCTTCACGTGCATATGTGATCGCGGTGGGCGCGTTCGGCCTACTCATCGTCGTGCTGGTCGCGGCCCTGATCGCGGGCAAAAAAGGCGCCGAATCGCCTTCGACCGCGGCGAGCTCCACAAATACCCGGCAAAGCCACACGCCACGGCACGGAGGCCATGGCTCCGCGCCCTCCACGTCCTCCACGAGGAGCGGCACGAGCGGGCGCGTAACCCTCTCTCTGCATCCCTCCGCTCCGGTGTACGTGTGCTTGATCGACGCCGCGGGTAGCAAGCGCATCCCGGGGCTCACGATCGAACCGGGTTCCTACACTCCTCGCAACTATCACTCGACGCGCTTCGAGCTCTTGCTCGGCAACAACGCGGTGACCATCTACCTGGATGGCAAGGCGCTGAGTGTGCCCCCCTCCAGCAAGCCGATCGGCTACTCGATCACGAGCAGCGGACGCCGCGTGCTCGCTGCCAACCAGCAGCCGACGTGCGGATGAGCGCTGCCCCTCGCGCCGGAATCCTGGTTACTGGCACCGAGGTGCTGAGCGGGAGGGTGCGCGACCGCAACGGCCCGTGGCTCGCGGACCGGCTGCTGGAGGTCGGCGTGGACCTCGCCCACATAGCGATCGTCGGAGACCGCCCGCGAGACTTGCGTGGGGCGCTCGACTTCATGGCGAGCGAGGGTCTCGACGTGGTCATCACCAGTGGCGGGCTGGGACCGACAGCCGACGATCTCACGGCTGAGGTCGTGGGCGATTTCCAGGGCCGCGAGATGGTGCTCGACGAGGCATTGGAGGGTCGCATCGCCGAAATCCTGCGACCGTTGGCGGCGCGCTACCCCAACCTCGACCGTGAGGCGATCGCCCACGGTAACCGCAAGCAGGCCACGATCCCGCGTGGCGCGAGCGTGCTCGAGCCCGTGGGCACGGCGCCGGGCCTGGTAGTCGACCCGGCAGAGGGACGCAACGGACCTACCGTGGTGGTGCTGCCTGGGCCACCGCGCGAGCTGCAGCCAATGTGGAGGCAGGCGACCGCTACCGAGCTGTGGCAGGCGGCTGTCGCCGGCGCGCGCGCTTACCGCCAGGAGATGCTGCGCCTGTTCGGGATACCGGAGTCGGAGATCGCCGAGACGCTGCGCCACGCCGAACGCGGGGGAGTGGACTTGGGCCGGCTCGAGATAACGACATGCCTGCGCAGCGGCGAGATCGAGATCGTCACCCGCTACGAGCCCGATACCCAGGAGGTCTACGACGCGTTCGCCCGGATCGTCGCCACACGCCATCCGGAGACGCTCTACTCGACCGACGGCACGACGGTCGACGCGCAGGTCGCGGCCTTGCTGCGGGGCGAAAGTGTGCGCACGCAAGCCGAGACAGACACCGCGGAGGACGGCTCGGCGCCGGTGACACGGACCATTGCCGTGGCCGAGTCGTGCACGGGGGGCCTGTTGCTGGCGCGCCTGACAGACCCACCGGGCGCCTCCGAGTACGTGCTCGGAGGGGTGGTCGCCTACTCCGACGAGGCGAAGGTGGCAACGGTCGGTGTGCCGCGCGAGACGATCGAACGACATGGAGCGGTATCCGAGCAGGTGGCCCGAGCGCTCGCAGAGGGTGCTCGAACAAGTCTTGGCTCGGACGTCGGGGTGGGGGTGACCGGCATCGCCGGCCCCGGCGGCGGCACCGAGGAGAAGCCGGTGGGACTCGTCTGGGCCTGCGTCGCCGGCCCAGACGGAGCACAGCTCACGCGCTCGCTGCGCCTACCTGGTGGACGGGCCGACGTGCGCGAGCGCGCGGCGCTCGTCGCCATGCACCTGATTCGTCGCCTGCTGCGCGGCGAGCGCGACGACGACCGTGATGTCCAACCGGCGCACCGGGGACCGCTCTTGCGATGAGCGCGAGGCGGGCTACTCTTCGCTTGAGTCCATGAAGCGCTACCACCTCACCACATTCGGCTGTCAGATGAACGAGCACGACTCCGAGCGCATGAAGGGGATGCTCGAGTCACTCGGCTACAGCGAGGCGTCCGAGCGCGTCGAGGCCGACCTGATCCTTTTCAACACGTGCTCGATCCGCGAGACGGCCGACAGTCGCTTCGTCGCGCACCTGGGGGAGGCAAAGCGTCTCAAGCGCGAACAGCCCGAGCGCGTCGTCGGCGTCGGCGGCTGCTGGGCGCAGTCGGTCAAGCAGGAGGTGTTCGAGCGCTTTCCCTTCGTCGATGTCGCCTTCGGCCCGGGCCAGACGCACAAGCTCGCCGAGTTCCTGACCAGCGACTCGCTGACGGCCCAGGGCTACTTCGAGTTCGAGGGCTTTACGGGCCATCTGCCCGCCAAGCGTGCACGCGCCTTCCAGGGCTGGCTGCAGATCAGCGTGGGCTGTAACTGCCGCTGCTCCTACTGCATCGTGCCGAGCACGCGTGGACGCGAGGTGTCCAGACCTCTCGAGGAGCTGGTGGCCGAGGCGCGGGGCATGGCAGCCGACGGCGTGCGCGAGGTGACGCTGCTCGGCCAAAATGTCAACTCATATGGGCGCGACCTGCGCGTGGGCGGCAAGGCGGAGACATTCGCGAACTTGCTCGGACAGCTCGACGGTATCGATGGGATCGAGCGCATTCGCTACACGAGCCCTCACCCGAAGGACATGCGCGAGGACGTGATCCGCGCGCACGCCGAGCTTGCGAGTGTGTGCGAGCACATCCACCTGCCGCTGCAATCTGGCTCCAGCCGCATCCTCAAGGCGATGCGTCGCACCTACGACCGCGAGCGCTATCTGGACAGGGTGGCACTGATCCGCGAGCACGTGCCCGACGTGTCGCTGACAACCGACATAATCGTCGGCTTCCCGGGAGAGACCGAGGAGGACTTCGAGCAGACGTTGAGCCTGCTGGCCGAGGTCG
>DATHNH010000023.1:0-2941 GCA_035486255.1 Solirubrobacteraceae bacterium
TATGGTCTCCCAGCAGAACACGCTCGACCGCCAGCTGACGGTGTGGGAGAACCTCTATTTCCACGGTCGCCTGTTCGGAATCAGTGCAGCCGACTCCGCGCGAATCGCCGACGAGCTGCTCGAGCAGTTCCAGCTTGCCAAGTGGGCCAAAGCGTCGGTGTTCGCGCTCTCCGGCGGCATGGCCCAGCGACTGATGGTGGCCCGCGCGATCTTCCACCGCCCCGCTGTCCTGTTCCTGGACGAGCCGACCGCGGGTCTCGACCCACAGAGCCGCCTCGCGCTGTGGGAGATCCTGGGCGAGCTCAACCGCGACGGGCAGACGATCCTGCTCACCACCCACTACATGGAGGAGGCCGACCAGCTGTGCGGTCGCGTGGCGATCATGGATCACGGCAAGATCCTCGCGCTCGACACGCCGGCGAGCCTCAAGCAGTCGGTCGGCGCCGACACGATCGTCACGGTCAAGGCGATGGGCGACATGGACGCGCTCGCTGGCGCGCTCTCAGGAGGGATCGAGGGGACTACGCGTGCGCGAGTCGTAGATGGTGGCGTCGAGCTGCACGTACAGGGAGCCACGCGGCTGGTTCCAAGCGTGGTCGACGTGGCCGAGCGGGGTGGCTTTGAAGTAGCCGATCTGTCTGTTGCCGAGCCGAGCCTCGAGACAGTCTTCATCAACCTCACCGGCAAGGAGCTGCGCGACTGATGTTCTCGCTGAGGACTCATCATGCCGATCGTTCTCGCCTGGATCGTCCCCGCGGAGCCGATCGTCCCCGCCGGGGGCACCGCGGCTGATGGCAACGCCTGCCGGCACAGCCACCGAGCCGACTGAGGCCCACATGGCTCACGCGCCGATCACGCTGAAGCCGACGCGCTCGACGATGGCGGCGAGCCGCACCGCGTTGCGCGCGCTGATCCTGCGCGACCTGGTCGTCTTGCGCAAGAACTTCGGCGAATTCGTCGTGCGCACGATCATCCAGCCGTTCCTGCTCGTGTTCGTCTTCCTGTACGTGTTCCCCTCGATCGGCCAGGGTGTCGGCGGGGGTGGCGGCAAGGTGGCCGAGTCTGCGTTCGCTACCGTGCTCGTCCCCGGCGTGGTTGCGATCTCGATCATGTTCCAAGGGATCCAGGCGGTCGCGCTACAGCTCTCCGCGGAGTTCGGCTACACACGCGAGATCGAGGACCGCGTGCAAGCACCGTGCCCGATCTGGCTGGTGGCCGTCTCCAAGGTGCTCTCCGGTGCGGTGCAAGGAGCGCTTGCGGCGGTGATCGTGTTTCCGATCGCAGCCGTCATCCACGCGCCGGGCGTGCACGCGCATCTCACCGTGCACTGGCCGGTCCTGTTGACATTGATTCCGCTTGCCTGCATTGCGATGACCTCGCTCGGGCTACTGCTCGGAACCGTGTTCGAGCCACGCAACATCGGCCTGATGTTCGGCTTCGTCGTGCTCCCGCTTACGTTTCTCGGCGGCACCTACTACCAATGGACGAAGCTAGCCCCGGTACAGGTGGGCGGTATTCACTGGCTGCAGATAATCGTGCTCGTCAATCCGCTGATCTATGTGGCCGAGGGGATGCGGGCTGCGCTCACGCCAATTCCTCACATGTCGCTGTGGGCCGTCTACCCGGTGCTCGTGGCCTTCTGTGCGGGCTTCCTCACGCTCGGACTGCGCAGCTTCCGCAAACGCGTACTTGTGTAGGAGGCATATCGAGCCGGCCGCGTACGAATCGGCGGGGGTTTGGTTTGCTGTAGGCGCATGCTTGTATGGGTGCAGCGATGAGCCCCATCGAGGTCACCCACTTCACCGACCCCGGCTGCCCCTGGGCCTATTCAGCGAGCCCCGCGCTCGCCGTGCTGCACTGGCGCTACGGCACGCAGCTGCGCTGGCGTCTGGTGACGATCGGCCTCACCGAGAGCGCCGAGCAGTACACGAGTCGTGGTTACACCCCAGTACGGGCAGCCCACGGCTACATGCGCTTCCGCCGTTTCGGGATGCCGTTTGCGACCGCTCCCCGCGCGCGCATCACGGCCACAGCGCGGATGTGTCGCACGATCGTGGCAACACGCTTGCTCGCCCCCGAGCGCGAATACGCGGTGTTCAGAGCGTTGCAATTCGCCCAGTTCACGAGCACGCTCGTGCTCGACGACGCGCGCGATATCGCCACGGCGCTCGAGCGCGTAAGCGAATTGGACGCCGAGGCGATCGTGGGCGCACTCGACGACGAGCAGGTGAGCACGGCATACGAGGCCGATCGAGCGCTCTCTCGTACCGCCGCCGGCGGACCCACCGAGTTTCAGGGCAAGTCCGCGCAGAGCGATGGCCCCGTGCGCTACACCGCCCCGTCGCTGATCCTGCGTGCGAATGCGCACGCACATGATCCGGGCGCAGGCGAGCGCGTGCTGGAGGCGGGTGGCTTTCAACCAGTTGAGGCCTACGACGTGCTGATCGCCAATCTCGATCCCACACTCGAGCGCGAGTCGCCGCCGGAGAGTCCGCTCGATGCGCTCAAGCGCTTTCCAGAGGGGCTCGTGACCCAAGAGGTCGCGGCGATCATGATGCGCGGGAACGACGCACCCGACCGGGTGGCCGCTGAGAGCGCGTTGGTCGAGCTGGTGGGGGAGGGCAGTGCACGCCGCGTAGCGCTCGGCGACGATGCCCTCTGGCTCGCTGCGGGGTAGCCTCCGTGGCCAGATGTCCTTGAAAGTCACACTTCCCGACGGCAAGTCATTGGAGCTCGCGGACGGCGCCACCGGCGCCGATGCGGCGGCAGCGATTGGGCCAGGTCTCGCCAAAGCAGCGCTGGCAGTCGAGGTTAGTCATCCTGAGACAGGCCAGGCCCCGGAGGTTCGAGACCTCGCGCGGGCGCTTCCTGCCGGGGCGCAGATCTCGATCATCACCGCCAAGAGCGGCGATACCTCGCTCGCGCTGATCCGCCACGACGC
>DATHNH010000024.1:0-6372 GCA_035486255.1 Solirubrobacteraceae bacterium
GCCTGTAATACTCGCCCATCGCCTCGTCGGGGATGCTCAGCACCTTGCCATACATGTCCTCGGCGCCGTCTGTCACGCCGATGTGGTTGCCAAGCGACTTGGACATCTTGCGCGTGCCGTCGGTGCCGACGAGGATCGGCATCGTCATGATCGCCTGCTCGGGCTGCCCATAGGCCCGCTGCACGTCACGTCCGAGCAGCAAGTTGAACTTCTGGTCGGTGCCGCCCAGCTCGACATCCGCGTTGACCGCGACCGAGTCATAGCCCTGGAGCAAGGGATAGAGCAGCTCGAGCATCGAGATCGGCTCTGAGGCCGACCAGCGCTTGGCGAAGTCGTCGCGCTCCAGAATCTGGGCGACGGTGGTGGTGCGCACGAGCGCGAGCAAGTCGACCATCGACATATCCAGCCATTCGCCGTTGCGCCGCACCTCCAGGAGCTCGGGCGAGCCATCGAGGATCTTCAGCGCCTGCTGCTGGAAGGTCGCGGCGTTGGCCTCGATTTCAGCCTCGCTGAGCATCGGGCGCAGTGTGGATCGCCCCGAGGGATCACCCACGCGCGCGGTGTAGTCGCCGATGATCAATACCACCAGGTGCCCGGCGTCTTGGAACTCGCGCAGCTTGCGCAGCACAACCGCGTGGCCGAGGTGGATGTCGGGTGCCGTGGGATCGATGCCGAGCTTCACACGTAGCGGCCGGCCATGGGTGGCGGCGCCAACGAGCTTCTCTGCAAGCCGCCCTCTGGGCAGGCTATCGACCGCGTTTGCACCTAGATCCACCTCGACGCGAAGCTCATCATCGCTATCCCCGGCTACCTCGACGCCTGTCCGCGCAAGGACCTGTTCGGCGATAGCCCCGGGCGGGACATTGCGGGCATCCGGCATGAGGCCCAATGCTAGACTCTCGCGTCCCGGTGGAGCTAGCCGCATTGCCTGCCGGCGGCCGGCCGCGCTTGAAGAGGCTTCGCTTCGTGCTGATCCTCTTCGCCGTCCTGCTGCTTGGCCTCATCTCTTTCGTGTTCGGCATGTTCGTGGCCGTCGCGTCCGACCTGCCTTCGCTGACTCGCTTCTCCCAGCTCAAGGAAGCGCAGAGCTCGGTACTGCTCGACGACCTCGGGCACCCGATCGGGGTGCTCAGCGAACAGAACCGCGTGATCGTCACGCCCTCGGAGATTCCCGCGATCGTGAAGGAGGCGGTGATCTCGATCGAGGACAAGCGCTTCAAGACCAACAGCGGCATCGACATCCGCGGGATCGCGCGCGCTTTCGTCCAGGACGTCGTGCACAAAGGCAACGTGCAGGGCGCCTCGACGATCGAGCAGCAGTTCATCAAGAACGCGCTGCAGGCGCAGTCGCACAGGACGATTCTCGAGAAGCTGCGTGAGACCGCCCTTGCCTACCAGCTCTCGCACAAGTGGTCCAAGGAAAAGATCATCACCGCCTATCTCAACACGATCTACTTCGGCAACGGCGCTTATGGGATCGAGTCGGCCGCGCAAACCTATTTCGGCTCACAACCCAAGCATCTGGGCTGTGGGACGCCCGGGCACGAGCTGTGCGTGCAGGAGCTGGAGCCCGCCGAAGCGGCATTGCTCGCCGGCATCATTCAATCCCCGACGGGCTACGACCCGGCCGACAGCCCACTCGCGGCCAAAACGCGTCGCGACGTCGTCCTCTCGCAAATGCTCCAGCAGGGGTACATCAGCAGACCCGTATACGAAGAAAGTGTCAACGAGGCGCTCCCCGGCGCCAAGGAAATCCAGACGCCCCAGCAACCGCTGGTCGAAGGCGTCGACGTCGGCTACTTCACCAGTTGGGTGCAACAGCAGGTCATCGAACGCTACGGCGCGCCGCGCGTGTTCAACGGAGGCTTGCGCATCAAGACGACGCTTGACCTCAGCTTGCAGCGCGCCGCCGAACAGGCGGTCAGCGGCTACCTGCCGGGCTCCTCGGGACCGACGGCGGCGCTCGTCGCGATCGAAAACTCCACGGGCGAGGTACGCGCGATGGTGGGCGGTCGCAACTACGACGAAACGCCCTTCAACCTCGCCACCGAGGGGGAGCGTCAACCCGGCTCCTCGTTCAAGGCCTTCGACCTCGCCGCGGCCCTGGAGGACGGTATCTCCCCCGAGTCTGTATGGCCCTCGCGGGAGAAGACGTTCTTCGTTCACGGCCCGCAGGGCACGGAAAAGTTTGTGGTGCACAACGACGAAGGCGCCTACACCGGCGAGAGCTCTCTGACCAACGCCACCGCCTACTCCGACAACTCGGTCTACGCCGAAGTCGGCCTGAAGGTCGGCACTACCCACATCGCGGACCTGGCTCGCCGGATGGGCATCACGACGCCCCTCTCGACCAATCCGGCGATGACGATCGGCGGTCTGAAGGTCGGTGTGACACCGCTCGACATGGCCCATGCATATGAGACGATCGCCCACGACGGCGATCGCGTCAGCGGCTCGCTCGTGTCCGACTTCCAGCCGGTCGGCATTCAGGAAGTGAGCGCCGGGGGTCGCCTGCTCTCCGACGGGCATCACAGCGATCGCAACGCGGTCACCCTCGAGCGCGTACTCCCGCCCGAAGTGGCGAGCACCGAGACCTCGGTGCTCGAGACGGTGCTCCAGTACGGCACCGCCAAAGCAGCGGCGCTCGGCCAGTTCGCCGCCGGCAAGACGGGCACGACCTCCAACTACGGCGACGCGTGGTTCGTGGGCTGGGACAGTAAGTACACGGTCGCCGTGTGGGTCGGCTACCCCAACGGTCTCGTACCGATGACCACCGACTTCGCCGGCACGCCCGTCCTCGGCGGCACCTTTCCGGCACTCATCTGGCACAACTTCATGGTCTCGGCGATCGCGGTGGAAAAGGAACGCGCGAGCGAGGCCGCCGCGGCCAAAAGCGCGAAATCCGGATCGGCCGGGTCGCGAGGGTCTACGACGGGATCGAGTCCCCAAGGAGAAACGTCGAGCACGCTTGAAACAACGGCCACTCCGCCGCCGGCGGCAAGCGGCCCCACACGAGGCGCCGGTGAAGCGAGCAAAGGCACGGCCACGGGCACGCCGGCAAACCGTGGCGGCGGCGAAGAAGGCGAAGCAAAAGCAGAAGCACCGAAGCCTGAAGCGAGCCCGGCAGCTCCCACCCCGACCCCGGCGACTCCGACACCCGCTACACCGGCGCCCGCAGCGCCCGCGACCGAATCTGCTCCGACATCCAAATCCGGTACGACCGGCGGCACCGGCGGGGTCAGTCCGAGCGGGTAGTAGCCGCTGATAGCGCTCTTGAGGCCTATCTCGATAGGCCCCTGGCTCAGCGATAGCTCCTCGGCGCCGGGTGGGGTTGCTTCCCGGGCGCGCGAAGGCGCTGTAGAGAAGTAACCTCCGGCCACGGGCGTGAGACGTACGGATTGCCGGCGAGACAGAAACGCCACTGCAGCTCGACGGCCTTGGTGATGCCGATGCGCGGACCCACGACAACCATCGCATGGCCGAGCGTCCCGGGACGAATCGCGATCGGCCCGCTGCTCAGGCTCGTGCCGTTCTCCGACAGCTCCACCCCAAGCGCCTGGGTGAGCTTCCCGGGTCCCGAGCAGAGATCCTGTACGCGTGCGCATCCGCGTCGCAAGCGCATCTCCTCGATGCCGTCCAGCGGCTCGAGCGCACGGATCAGGACCGCCGCGGCGACTCCCACCGGCTCGCAAACCGCATTGAGCAACGCGTGGATGCCGTAGGAGCGGTAGACGTAGGCGAAGCCAGGCTCGTCGAATAGCGTGCGCGTGCGAGGCGTGATGCCGACGAAAGCGTGGCACGCGGGCTCGCTCTCGTGGTAGGCCTCGGTCTCGACGATCATGCCGGAGGCACCTCGATGCTCGACGACGCAGCCGATCAGGTCGCGTGCGACCTCGAGCACCGGCCGCGCGTAGAAGTCAGCCGCGAGCCTCATCGGCAAGTGCAGCGCGCGCCAGCTCCAGTTGCTCGCGCACGCGCGGCAGGGCAGTGCCACCCATGGACACCTTCGATTCGAGCCAGGAATCGCGCGCAAGAACCTCATAGAACTCCTCGTCGAGCAGCTCGCTCTGCGCGTGCAACTCCTCCACGGTCAGCTCTGAGAGCTGCCGGTCACCGTCCACGGCCGTGCGAACCAGGCCCGCGACGACCCCGTGCGCCTCCCGGAACGGCAGACCGCGACGCACGAGCAAATCGGCGATGTCGGTCGCGGCGATCAGCTCGTCGGAAGCCGCTTCGGCCAGGCTCTCGCGGTTGAACGCGACACCCGAGACCATGCCATTGGCGGCGGCTAGAGCCAGCTCGAGCGTGTCAACAGCGTCGAACAGGTGCTCCTTGTCCTCTTGCAGGTCCTTGTTGTACGTCAAGGGCAGCGCGTGCATCACACCGTGCAGCCCACTCAAGTGCGAGACCACTCGTGGGGCCTTTGCGCGCAACAGCTCGGCCGCATCGGGGTTCTTCTTCTGGGGCATGATCGAGGAACCGGAGCTCCAAGCGTCGGGAAGCTCACAGAAGCCGAACTCGCTCGAGGACCACAGCACGAGCTCGGTGCCCAGCCGCGACAGGTGGGTGGCGCAGGTCGCGGCGGCGCCCAGGTAGTCGAGCGCGAAGTCGCGGTTGGCGACGGCGTCGATCGAGTTGGGGGCGGGCGCCACGAAGCCGAGCTCACGCGCTACCAGCCGCCTGTCGGTGTCGAAGTTCACGCCCGCAAGCGCCCCCGCTCCGAGCGGCAGTCGCGAGCATTGGCGCTCGGCGAAGGCGAACCGCTCGCGGTCGCGCGCCAGCATCCAGAAGTAGGCGAGCAGATGGTGGCTGAGATACACGGGCTGTGCACGCTGCAGGTGCGTATAGCCCGGCAGCGGCCAGTCGAGATGTTGCTCTGCGCGCTCGATCAATGCGCTCATCAGCCGTCCCGTCGCCGTCTGTGCCTCGCGTGCTGCCTCGCGGGTATACATGACGAGGTCGGTCGCCACCTGGTCGTTGCGCGAACGAGCCGTGTGCAGCTTGCCGCCAACCGGCCCCACGAGCTCGGTGAGGTGACGCTCGATCGCCATGTGGATGTCTTCGTCGCCTTCGACGAACACGAAGCTCCCGACCTCGAGCTCGCTCGCGACCTGGTCCAGCCCGCGTAGAAGCTCGTCGCGGTCCTCGTCGGAGATGATCGCGCGTGCGGCGAGCATCTTCGCGTGCGCGCGCGACTGGGCGATGTCCTGGCGCCACAGACGGCGATCGAAGCCCACCGATGTGTTCATCCGCACGAAGTCGGGGTGCTGGGGCTCATGGAAGCGGGACATCGACGGCCCGCAGTGTATGCCTATACGGGCGCGGCGAGGTCGTCGAGCTCGAGAACCTCGAGCATCACCCGCAGGTCGTTGTCGCCGACTTCCCCGCCGCGACGCTCGGCCTCGAGCAACCACTCGAACATGACGACAAACGCCAGCGGCGTGTCCAGGTCGTCGGCGAGCGCGTCGCGGAAAGCTTCGATGTAGTGGCGCATGTCGGGTGGGCTGGGCTGATCGGGCACGAGCGTCTTGATCGCCTCGCGGATGCGCCCCGCGTTCTTGGAGCCGGTCACGAGTCCGGTGAGCGCGTCTCCGAGCGGCAGGGAATAGTGGGTCCCGAGCAGGTAGAGGGCGACCGCAGGGTGGCCGAAGTGCTTCAGCGCATCGCTCAGCAGGACGCGCTCGCCCGGGGAGACGGGCTTGCACGTGACACCCTCGCGACTGGCGCCGAAGCTGACATTCACCCACCGGTCGACGTCTGAGCGGGGCACCTCGAGCAGACTCATCTCGGCATCGTGCTCGGCATCGCGCTCGCCCCCGGAGTCCGGCGCGCTCAGCGGCTCCAACCCTTCGGAGATCTCGTACAACATGTCGCCACTGCTGGGCGAATCGAACAGGAACTTCGTGCCGAAGCCTTCGCGCTGGAGGAAGCGCTCGAGGAAGCTGAACAGCACGAGCGGTCTCGTCGACTCGACGTCGACCACACCGCCGGCCCCGGTCGGAGACGTGCGCACCTCGACCCGGATGGCATCGCCCGCATTGACCGGCACGAGCTCTCCGCTCAGCGAGTCATACAGGCGAATCTCACGCACGGTGTAAGACTACACCTCGCCCAGCGGGCGATCGGAAACCGTCATGGTCGCGATGGCCCGGATTGTTCTGAGATATCTGATTTGCTCAGCGTCCTCTACCGCCCGCTCGCCAACGTCTGCGCCGAGGCCTCCAGCGAGGACTCATGCGCCCGCCGATGCCCACGCAGGGCGCTTCCTCGCAGCGCAGGTCCCAGCTCGAGCGGCGTGGCACCGCGTAGCGAGGTGTGCCGTGGCGCGCGTCATATGTGGGCGTCCATTGCCACCCGTGATGACCGTGTTTA
>DATHNH010000025.1:0-12068 GCA_035486255.1 Solirubrobacteraceae bacterium
CCTACTCGCTCGGAGGCAGCTCCTCGCTCGCCGAGGGATCGCCGCTCGAGCGACGATTGCGCGACGCGCGATCGCTCTCGCAGCACTCGACGCTCGCTCGCGCGAACTTCAGCCGGCTTGGCGCGGTGGTGGCAGGCGCGAAGATCGATCCGTCGTCGACTTAAGCCAAGGACGCCACGATCGGCAGCGACGAATACGCGCGAAAGCATGTCTCGGTCTCGCGAACGGGCTCGCCCGCCGGCTCGAGCGAGGCGAAACGCTCGAGTAGCCGCGCGAAGGCCATCCGGGCCTCGATACGAGACAGCGTCGCACCCATGCAGTAGTGGATGCCGCCGCCGAAGCTCAGGTGCCGGTTGGGCCGGCGGCCGATGTCGAGCTCGTCTGGACGGGCAAACGCTCGCTCGTCGCGGTTGGCGGAGCCGAGCAGCAACACGAGCACGCGCCCGGGCATCACGCGACGTCCCGCGATCTCGATCGAGTCGCCGACCACTCGCGCAACGCCTTGGATCGGCGCGTCGTAGCGTAGGAACTCGTCGATCGCGCTCGACAACAACGACAGGTCGGCGTATAGGCGGGCGAGCTGGTCGGGATGGCGCAATAGGGCCGCGCAGCCGTTGCCGATCAGGTTTGTCGTCGTCTCGAAGCCGGCGAAGAACGAGAACACGGCATTGTCGACAATCTCCTCGTGCGTCAGACGATCCTCCCCCTCCTCCGCGGCAAGCATGTGTGAAAGTAGATCTTCGCCGGGAGAGCGACGACGCTCTTCGAGCAGCGCTCCGAGATATTCGCGCAGCTCGAGCACCGCCGCGTTCGCGGCCTCGCGCGTGTGTGACGGGACCATCGTCATGAATGCGCGGCCGAGCTTCAGCGCCAACGGGCGGATCGTCTCGTGGTCGGCGGTCGGTATCCCCATCAACTCGCAGACCACCATCACCGGTAGCGGGAATGCGAGGTCTCCGATCGCGTCAAAGCTCACACCGTCCCCGAGCGGCTCCAGCAGGTCATCGACCAGTTCGCCGATGTGCCGTTCGAGCCCGCGCACGAGTTGCGCATCGAACGCCTGACCGACCAGCCGGCGCAGCCGCGTGTGAGCCGGTGGGTCACGGTAGAGCATGATGCTGCTCATGAACTCACTCGCAGGGCCTTCGCCTGCCGACATTTGGTGATAGGCGATGGGAAACTCACTGCCGAGTCGCCGATCGCGCATCAGTGCCGCGACCTCGGCGTAGCGCGTCACGACCCAGCTTCCCGGCATGCCTCGGCAGAGGGCTCCCGCGTCGCGCAGTCGTGCATAGGTCGGGTAGGGGTCCTCGATCACCGCTGGATCGAGCGCGTCGAAACGCGGCGGCAGGACGGAAGTCCGCTCGCTCATGCGACCGCCTCGAGCTGCGTACCGGCACGCACGATGGCCTCCACGGCTTCCGCGCTGAGCGGCCCAGGCGCTTCGCGGCGGATCAGCTCAGGTGGGCCGAGGCTTGCCGTTACCTCCTGCCACAATCGGCAGAGCGAAAGATGGTAATGGCCGCGCAACAGCGGATTCTCACCTGTGATGATGGCCGCACGCAGCTGCTCCAGCGCGTGACGTACGGCCGGCGGCCAGTGCGACTCGAACATCTCGCGGAAGCCCGGTGGCTCGTACGGACCGATCACGGTGGCGCTCGGCGCGGAGCGCTCGCATGAGCGCTCCTCGAAATATGGAGCTGAGGAAGGGTCGCGCGGAGCATGCGGATAGCGCGGACGCCGGCTCAACACGATCGGCCCGTGGGTGTTGAGCAGCGTGAGGTTGCCGCCGTCGGTCCCGATTGTGATCCGGTGATCGATGTGCGCATGGTTGTCCGGATCGCCGGGATCCATCTGGTTCTGGATGCGCAGCGTCATCGGGACTGCCCCGATCACACCGTCGATGCTCTGGAAAGGCACGTCCTCCCCCGGGCGCCGCACATGCTCGACGGTCGCCGATCGTGGGGCAAGTCGCCACGGGCGCACGCTGGATAGAACGTTTCCGAGAATGTCGAGCAGCGAGTAGGCGAGCTGAAACCCACACGCCGCGTCGATGTACAGCGCGGGCGTGTGACGCTGCAGCTCATGTGCGGCCGCGATGAAGCTGCGCACGTTCAAGACGTGTGGGTAAAAGGAGTTGAGCTGGTAGACGACGCCCGCCGACCGCGCGGTCTGCAGGCACTTCACCAGCTCGTCATGGTGCAGGGGATGCTCTTGGATCACGTGGATGCCGCGGGCCATCAGCGTCCGTGCGAGCTCGGCGCCCGAACCGCCGAGCAGACCCGAGCGCACGACCACGCAGGCGGCGTCCACCTCGCTCGGCAGCTCGCGCGGATCGCTGTAGAGCGGCACACCGTAGTGCTCGGCGCACTGCACGCTGCGTCTGCTTCCGTGCGCGAGGATTCCCACCAGTTCCAAGTCCGGGCCCGCATGGCGTAGCCCCTCGAGGTAGACCTGCCCGAACGTCGTCCCGCAAACCACGACGCGCAGTGGGCGCTCGGCCATGGACAAGCTCATAGTGTGCCCTCTTCGCTGGGCGCACGCTCGAGCTCGCGCGGAATCTCGAGCAGGTCGACCCCTTCTACCGCTGTCGCCTCGCGTAGTCGCTCGAGCGACACATCCGGGTCGAGCACCTCGCCCGCGAAACCGAGACCTGGCGGCACCTCTCCGGCGAGAGCAGCCCGTGCGACGAGCGCGACCGCCGCCCCCGTCAGTGCAATTGGATCATGGGCGCGGAGCACGAGCGTGCAGGAGGGCTCATCGCCGGCGTCGAGCCGAAGGACGAACCGCTGATAGGGCTTTCGGCCAAACGCGTCGAGCCCGGCGGCGCGCGTCAGGGCATGTGCAGCGGCATCGATCGAGGGATCCCCGCCCGAGCCTGGCTCACGTCTCAGCGCGCGCAGCACGTGCTCGCCGTCGAAGACCGTGTACCAGCTCAACTCCTCGAGCGCCGAACTGCGAGCCACGCGTTCGAGCTCCGTGCTCAGGTACGGTTGCCCTGTCACCTGGCGCGGGAAGAACGGCAACTCGACGTCCCTCAGCGGCAGTAGCGCACTCTCGCGTCGCGCACCTTCGCGCCAGGCGGCAAGCGGCGTACCGGAGCCGGAGCTCAGCCTCGCCAGGTAGTCCGCGGCCGCGCCGGGCGTGAAGCGTCCGAGCCCGCCGGCATAGGCCGTGAGCCGACACGGCCCGCGAGCACGGCCGACCAACGATCGCACGAGCAACGCCGAGAGGCCGGGAACCATGCCCGCGGACAGCAGTGCGATTCGGTCGGGCGGAAGCACGCCAGGTCGTGAGAGCAGGATCTGCACCGGCTCCTCGCCACCCGCGTCTATGTAGTCAGCACCCGCGGCAAGCGCCGCCACAGCGATGCCGTCGCCGATGCGAAACGACGGCCCGGCGCAGTTGACAACGAGCCGACAGCCCTCGCAGAAGGCTACGAGCGAGGCGGGGTCGTTGGCGTCTACCGCCACAGCCTCACAATCGACTCCCGGCAGCCCGTCGGCGAGCGCGCGAGCGCGCCCGAGATCGTGGCCGCCGACACGCAGCGGCCCAAGCTCCCATTCGCCCAGCTGCCGGACAGCGGCGGTGCCGACTCCGCCGTAAGCCCCGATGACCGCGACCGCACGGTCGCCGATCATCGCGAAAGGTCGCTGGATCGCACAGCGGCGGCGATCGTCGAGACGGAGGGCGATCGCAACGCCGCGCCGGCGGTGCCTGGAAGGGGAACGACGCGCAAATCGCCGAGGCAGTAGTCGCGCCACCAGGCGAGGTTGTGCTCGCGCGCATGGTCATCCTCGGGTTGCAACAGCGTCACATCGCCGAGATACGGCGCCGGTCTATAGCCATCCAACTCCCCTGCGGCTGTGCCCATCACCGTAAGACCCAAGACCTCGGCGCCCGACTCCATCAGGCTGCGAGCGGTCTCGAGCGCGAGCACGCCGCCAAGGCCGAACCCGACAAGGCGCAGGGACAGGTGCCCTTCGGAGAGCAGCACACGTGCGTAGGTGCTTGCGAGCCGCTGGAGCATGAGCTCGTCCTCGATTGGCCGATCGTCAGGATCGACGGCCCGTAGCCCCAGCACGGGACCCCCGCCGGCGAGCGCCGTCGTGACCGTGTCCAGTCCGTCGAGCGTCCCATCCGAGCCATGCACCAGCACACTGGGAAGCCCACCCTCGGCAGAGGCCAGTTGCACGAGCGGCGAGCAGGCATCGAGCGATGTCTCGTGGGTGGCGTTCGGGACGTGCGCGGCAAGGCTCGCGGCCATGCCCGCGACCGTAGGACCCTCGAGCAGTTCGCGAAGCAGCTCGTCGAAGAACACGTCGGCCGCTTCCGGCACGACTTCCCGTAGCCGCCCCGTGATTTGGGCGGCAAGCAGGGAGTCACCGCCCAGTTCGAAGAAGTCGCGATGGTGCTCGACATGCTCGACGGCGAGCATCTCCGCCCAAACCTCGGCTATGCGACTCTCGAGCTCCGACTGGGGCGCGGCCTCTGCTCCCGCGCCGCGGGCGGGAGCAGAGGCCGCGATCCATGAGCTCAGAGTCCTTTGGTCGACCTTGCCGTTGCCTGTCAGCGGCATCGCATCGATCACTTGCAGTTGCACTGGCAGCATCTGCGGGGGAAGTCGATCGCCGAGCCGGCGCAACAGGTCATCTGGACGCAGGGGCACACGGTCGCACTTGAACCGCGCTGCGAACACCTGCATACCCAGCTCGATCAGCGGATCGCCACTGCCGGGCAGCGCAAAGACGAGCTCGGCGCCGGCGGCCTTCAGCGCATCGAGCCACTGATCGCGTGACAGGAAGGTCTGGTCGTTCCCCCGACGGAGATCGACGAAGTCGTGTGCCGTCTCGTCAACGCGCGTAAGCAGCTCGAGGGATGCCATGATCTGATACTGGTCACGCGTCATCTCGGCGAACACCAACCAACCGCCTGCCGATGAGATCTGTCGCAGACCGTCAAGCGTCTCCTCGACGTTGCGGGTGCTGTGCAGTACGTCGGCCGCAAGCACGATGTCGAACGAGTTCGGCTCGAAGCCCTGTGAGCGGGCGTCGCGCTCGAGGTCGAAGATGCCGAAGCGCACCCGTGCATCTCCGGTAAACCGCCGGCGCGCGGTATTCAGGAAGAAGTGTGAGATGTCGGTGAACAGGTAGTCGACCTCGCAGCCGGAGAGCGCCGACAGCGCCGCCGCTGTCGACCCGCCAACCCCGGCGCCCACCTCCAACACCCGCAGCGGCCCGTCGTTCGAGCGGGACGCGGCGATCTCCTTGACCGCCGCGGCCATGATCGCCGTCGAGAAGCGGTTGAGCAGCGTCTTCTCATAAAGGGATTCGACGACGTCGAGGCGGCCATCGGGAAAGAGCAACGCCAGTGGATCCTCTTCGTCGCGCAACAGCGCCGGAAGACGTTCGGCGTTGACACGGAAGTAGGAGAGCAGCTCCGTGGCGCCTTCGTCGACGCGGCGGCGAAGCCCGTCAAGGCCGGCCCACGCCGCGTCCGACTGAAGCCGATCGGCCGGCGAGAGGCCACCGAGGCGCCCGTCCTCGCTGCGACGCAGCACGCCTTGCTCGGTCAGCGCTGTCAGCCAGCGACGCACCAGGCGGTGATGGCGCGGCACAGCCCCGGTCCGCTCGACGATCTGCTCGACGCTGTGGAAGTCGTCGCGCGTCGCGAACAGGCCGTTGCGCCTCAGCGCGTCTGCCATCGAGTCGAGCGCAAGGTCGTTGAGCGCCTCGGCATACGCGAAATAGCGATCGAGGTCGACCTCGGCCATGACACCAGCTCCCGCCACCTGTGCGCTCTCGGCCACGGCGGGCGCGAGCGCATCTACCAGCGGTTGACGCGCCTGCTCGACGAACGCGGCGAGACGGCGCTCGAGCGGTGTCTCGCCATGCGCGATGACCGCGACGGCGGCGACTCCGGGCAGGCCACCGAGCACCGCCTCGATCTCGGCCAGCTCGATCCGGTGACCGCGGATCTTGACCTGAGAGTCCTCGCGGCCGAGAAACTCGATCTCGCCGCTGGGCAGATAGCGGCCGATGTCTCCGGTGCGATACAGGCGCTCGCCCGTATCGGGGTGGCAAATGAACTTCTCGGCGGTCTTGGCCTCGTCACCGAGGTAGCCGAGCGCGAGACCGACGCCGCCGATGTACAGCTCGCCTGGGGTCCAGTCAGGGCATGAGCGCAGCCGCTCGTCGAGCACGTCGAAGCTCTGGTTTGCCAGCGGGCGCCCGTAGGGGATGCTGTAGGAGCCCTCCGGAACCACGGCGATCGGATGGTAGATCGACCAGATCGCCGCCTCGGTCGCGCCCCCCATGCTGATCAGCCGCAAGCCGGGTAGCCGCGAGCGAATCTGGTCTGGCAGCGAAACAGGGATCCAGTCGCCGCTGAGCATCGCCAGGCGCAGCGTGGACAGCTCCACGCCGGGTTCGCCGCGCAGAAAGTCGCTCAGCATCTGCAGCTGCGCCGGGACCGAGTTCCACACCGTGACGCCATGACGCTCGACGAGCTCTGCCCAGTGTGACGGGTCGCCTCGACGCATGGGATCCGGCAGTATGAGACATCCGCCGAGCGCCAGTGTGCCAAAGATGTCATAGACAGATAGATCGAAGCCAAGGCTCGCCAGACCGAGCATGCGGGTATCCGCGGTGAGCTCGTAGCGACTACTCACATCGGCAACCGTGTTTTGGGCCGCGCGGTGACTGATCATCACCCCATTCGGCGTACCAGTCGAGCCTGATGTGAAGATCACGTACGCGATCTCCTCGGGCCCGACGATGCGCTCGGGCAACGTCATGGGCAGCGCGGCCGGTGCGAGCGTATCGACCGCCAGCAGAGAGACATCGTCCAGCCAGGGCGCGTCGGTCAGCCACGACTGGGTCAGCACGCTGCGAACCCCGGCCGCCGTCAACATCTCGTCACGACGCGCGGGTGGCTGCGCGACATCGATGGGCAGATATGCGGCCCCGGCCAGCAACGTGCCGATCACGCCGACGATCTGCTCGTTGCCCTTGTCCATGACAACCCCTACCAGCTCGCCACGAGCACAGTCGGCCGAGCGCAGGCGTTCTGCGACGGCGGCCGCTCGAGCGAGAAGCTCGCCGTACGTCAGCGATCCGAAGCGATCGACGACCGCAACGCGATCGGGAGCACTCAGCGCCCATCCGACCGCGCCCTCGTGCAGCAACGCTTCCGGGACAGGCGTCGCCGTGTCGTTGACCTGCCGTCGGCGCTTCTGCTGTGACGTGGGAAGCGGGATCGCTTCGACGCGATCCCACACTTCGGGCTCACTCGCGAGCAGGCGCAAGAGCAGCTCGAACGACGAGAACATGTCCTCGACAACGCCCTCCGGGAAGATGCCCTGGCGGACGTCCCAATTGAGAGACAGTTGCCCGTGGCGCTCCATGACTTGACAGTCGATCCATACCTGTGGCGTCTGGCTGATGCCGTAGCCCAACTCACCGAACGGAGCTCGCTGCCCGTCACCGGCCGCCGGATCGAGGCCGATTGCGCTTGTAAAGACGATCGGGAAGAGCGCATTACCGGCACCCTTCTTGCGCGCGATCTCGCGTACGAGCTCTACCCCGGAATAGCGGCCGTGGTCGAGATCTTCCCACAGCCGCGCCTGCAACGCCTGGGCACGACCGCAGAATCGCGACCCCGGCTCGTCGCGCACGGCCAGCAACTCCACGGAGGTGAAGTCGCCGACCAGCTTCTCGACCTGAGGATGCAGCGGCGAGCGATTCAGCAGCGTGAGGTCCAGCGTGAACTCACGCCGGCGGGCCCAGCGACCGATCGTCTCGGCGTACGCCGCCAGCACTCCGCCGGAGACGGTGACACCACGAGCTCCAGCGGCTGTACGGAGGGCCGCCCATTCGTCCTCGTCGAGCCACATCTGCCGGCGAGTGAAGCGAGGCGGCGCCTCGACGGCCCGCTCGAGCATAGGTAGCTCGGGAGCGGGGGGCAAAAGCTCGATCCGATCGAGCCAGTAGGCACGGTCCCGCTCGTAGCGCGCGCCGGAGCGCAGACCGCGCTCGGCAAGTAGATAGTCACGAAAGCTCAGCTCCAGCACAGGCAGCTCAACGTCGGGATCGGCGTAGCGTAAATGCAGCTCGTCAAGGATCAACTGAATGCTCACGAAGTCGGCGATCAGGAAGTCGATTGAGAAGTGCAGGTAGGCGCGAACGTCGGTGAGGGTGACACGCAGCTCGAACAGCGGCCACTCCCCAGCCGTGTACACGCGGTGATCCATCGCCGCTCGCGTGGCGCTCAGCGCCTCCGCCGCGGCGCTCTCCCCCGCACCGCGTAGATCGTCGACCGCGACCTCGTAAGCCGGAACCTCGGCGAGCACGTGTTGCGATCCGTCGACGTCGACGACCGCGCGGAGCATGTCGTGGCGCTCGACGAGTGCGCGCCAAGCGCGCTCCAGCCGCGCTGTGGAGAGCTCGACGAACTCGAGCTCTCCGTAGCCATGGCAGGCGACACCGCCATAGTCGAAGACATCGCGCCGTCCCAAAAGGTAAGCGGACTGCACGTCGGTAAGTGGAAAGGGCTCGAAGCGACTGGCTGGATCGGGTTTTAGCTGTGTGGCGTCGTCGTTGTCACATACGTACGCGAGTACCGCCTGCTTGTTCTTGCGCAATACCGCGAGGCGATCCTGGGTCATCAGGCCCGATGGAGCACGGAAGCGCAGCTCGCCCCGGTCCTCCCAAAGCTTGACCCCAAGACCCTCGAGCTCCCGCACCAGCTCGACGGCATTCATACGATCCCTCCTTCGAGGAGATCGTCATGCGGCTCGGATCGTGCCGCGTCGATCGCGGTCGCGAGGCTCTCCACCGTCGGCGCCGCGAACAGCGTCCGCAGCGAAAGCTCTACACCCGAGCGACGACGTAGCCTCTCCATTAGGCGTGTGGCTGTGAGGCTGTCGCCGCCGAGGGCGAAGAAGTTCTCGTCGCGTGCTATGGCGTCGAGTCCGAGTAGTTCTCTCCAGATCTCCGCGATGGTGCTCTCCAGCTCGCCGCGGGGGGGCTCGTGTGCGACGCTCGAGCGTTGCTCTGTGTCTTCGATCAGGCGCCGGACCTCGTCGCGGTCGATCTTTCCGTTGGCGCTCAACGGCAGCTCCCCGAGAGCGACGAATTGCTCGGGGAGCATGTATGCCGGGAGACGATCGGCGAGGAACGCGCGTAGCGCCTGCGGATCGAGAGCCTCGCGGGCGATGAACGCCGACTCCAGCCGTGGCCGCTCGCCGACGGTGAGCGCGACGGCATGCACGACGTCGGGGTGAGCCTCGATCGCGCTCTCGACCTCGCCAAGCTCGATGCGGTGACCGCGAATCTTTATCTGATGATCGCTGCGTCCAAGAAACTCGAGCGTCCCGTCGGGCCAATAGCGTCCCACGTCTCCGGTGCGATACCAACGCAGGCCGTCGTGCTCGACGAACTGACGAGCGCTGCGCTCGGGGTCGCCTCGATAGCCCTCCGCGACGCTCGCGCCCCCGATCCACAGTTCGCCCGCGACCCAGTCCGGGCAGTCACGCCCACGCCCATCGACAACCCGAAACCGCTGGTTACGCAACGGAAAACCATACGGAATAGACCGCCAACCCAACGGCACTCCTTCGACCTCGATCGCATTTGACCAAATGCCCGCCTCGGTTGCGCCGCCGAGTGCTATGAAGTGGCAGTCGGGGCTTGTCGCTGCTAGTCGACCGGGCAGGTCGAGGCTCACCCAGTCGCCGCCGAGCAACACCAGCCGCAGCGACCTCAAGGGCTCCTCGCCTGCGGTCTCGAGCAACATGTCGAGCAGCGCGGGAACAGAATTCCACACGGTAACACCATGACATTTCACCAACTCAAGCCAACGACCCGCGTCACGCCGGGAATCCTGCTCGGGAATCACCAGCGCACCACCACGATCCAACAAACCAAAGATGTCATAGACAGACAGATCGAAATCCAACGCCGAGACCGCCAACGCCCGATCCTCGGAAGTAACACCCCAACGATCGTTGATCGCATCGATCGTGTTCAACGCCGCCCGATGAGACACCATCACACCCTTGGGCTCACCCGTCGACCCAGACGTGTAAATAATATACGCCAACCCGCCAGGATCGACAGAACACGGCTCACTCAACGCCACCCCACCAACAGCCTCGCCAAGCACAACCAACTCGATACCGGCAGGCGACTCGAGACCCGACTCGCCGACCACATACCGCACACCCGCACCAGCCGCGATCCGATCACGACGCATCACCGGTTGCTCGACACCAACCGGAACGTACACGCCGCCGGCCGCCAACACCCCAAGCACCGCAACGACCTGCTCGGGACCCTTCGGCAACGTGACCATCACAGCCTCACCAGGACACAATCCACGCTCGACCAGCAACCCCGCCAGACACAGCGAGCGCTCACGCAACTCACCACGAGACATCTCACAATCCTCGCCCCACAACAAAGCAGGACGATCCGGAGCCTCCACAGCACACGCAAAGAAACCATCATGCAACCCACGCACAGGCACAGGCACAGGCCCAGCAGTCGCATTGACTAAATCACGCACCCTCCGCTGCCCAACCGGCAACAAATCCGGCAACACACCCGACCAATCACAACCAGACCCAGCCAACCACGACAACAACCCCTCAAACGCACCAAACATCACATCCAACAAACCATCAGGAAACAACTCTTCAACCGCATCCCAATTGAACATGAGCTCGCCGTGTCGCTCCATTACCTGGCAGTCAAGCCACACCTGCGGCGTCTGCGATATGCCCCAGACAAGCTCGCCGTAGGAGGTCGAGACGTCGAAGCCCTCGGGCGCGACACCGAGCGCGCTCGTGAAGACAACCGGCATCGAGACCTCGGGGTTTCGCGTGAGCCGCGCGAGCTCGCGCATCACCCATACCGCCGAGACGTCACGATGTGCCATACCGTCCCAGACCTCACCTTGGAGACGGCGCGCGGCCCCCAACCAGCCCTCGGCCGCCTGCGGGGCGTGGCGCACGAGTAGCAGCGAGGTGAAATCGCCAAGCACGTTGTAGATATCGGAGTGCACCTCACGGCGGTCGAACAGCGTGAAGTTGAGCGTCAGGTCGGGTCGGGCGCTGTACGCCGAAAGCACCTCCGCGAACGCAGTGGCAAGCAGCGTCGAGGGCGTCAGGTCATAGCGCCGCCCGCGCTCGATCAGGACACTCCACTGCTCTTTGCCGACCAGGCCGCTACGGCGCGTGAAGCGCGGCGCATCGACCAACGAGGGGTCGATGCGGATGGGTAGTTGCGGAGCCGGTGGGAGCTCACTCAGCCGCTCGCGCCAATAACCTTCCGACTGCAGGGTCGATCGATCGGCCGCTCCCAGCAGATAGTCTCGGAATGAGACATCTATGGGCGCAAGCTCGGTCTCGAGATCCTCATATAGGCGGCTGAGCTCGCCAAACACGATCATGATGCTCAGCGCATCCAACACGATGTAGTCGAAGCTGAATCCGAGTCGTACGCGGTCGCCGTAGCGCACCGCGCGCACATCCATCAGCGGCCATCGGCTCGGATCGAGCACCGCGTGCGCCATCGTCTCACGCAGAGCATCCAGCACCGCGGGCGCCTGCTTGGCATCGGCGTCTGTAACGAGCACCGCGAACCGCGGAACCTCGGACAGGATCCGCTGCATCCCGTCTTCGTCGAAGACCGCCCGCAACATCTCATGTCGTGCGATCAGCCGGTTGAGCGCCTCCTCCAAGAGATCTACGTCGATATCCTCGCCGTCGAACTCCCAGTACCAATGGGAGCCGACGCCACCTAGCGTGAAGTTGGCGCTGCGTCCCAGCCAGTAGGCGCGCTGCACTTCGGTTGGCGGAAAGGGTCGATGGCGTTGCCTCGGATCCGCCGCCACGACCGGAGCGAGAGGAACTGCCTCGCCGGTTAGGGACAGCGTCTCGGCGAGCTCGTGGAGCACCGGCTTGGCAAAGAGCTGTCCGAGATTCAGCCCTGCTATGCCCGCGGCGCCCAGACGAGTCATTAGGCGTGTGGCTGTGAGGCTGTCGCCGCCGAGGGCGAAGAAGTTCT
>DATHNH010000026.1:0-4301 GCA_035486255.1 Solirubrobacteraceae bacterium
AGGTGAGCGCAATGGCGCAAACGAAGGGGCAGGTGCTCGAGCGACGCTGGAAGCGGGGGCGCGGCTACGCGCTTCGCTTTCACGCCTACGGGGAGCGGCAGTATCTGACGCTCGGTATGCAGAACGACGGATGGACCTGCAAGCGCGCGGAGACCGAGCTCGCGAACATCCTCGCTGATGTCAGGCGCGGCACGTGGATTCCGCCGCAGCGGGGTCGGCGCGTAAGCGCTCGGGAGGATGGTGCGCCCGCGGAGCCGACCTTCCACGAGTTCGCCTCCACCTGGCATGCAGCCCGCGAGGGCGAGGTCTCACCGCGTACGCACGAGTACGAGCGCTGGGCGCTTGGCTATCACCTGCTCCCGTACTTCGCCAATTGGCGCCTGACCGAGATCGACATCGAAGCCGTCGATGGGTACCGCCGCTACAAGGTCAAGCAGGCCGAGCAGCGCCGGACGATGATCGAGAGCGGCAAGGCAGCGCGCGGCGAGAACGGCTGCATGCCGAGGCCCCTATCAGCCAGCTCGATCAACAAGACGATCGACGTGCTGCAGGCGGTCCTCGCGCTTGCCCTCGAGTACGGGCACGTCGCCTCGAATCCTGCGGCTGGCAGGCGGCGGCGACTGAAGCCGCCGCCGCGTCAGCCGGTGCACCTGGATACGGCCGAGCAGATCGAGGCGCTGCTCGACGCTGCCGGTGAGCTCGATCGCGACCCGTGCTGGCGCACGAGCGACCGCCGGCCGCTGATTGCCACGCTGATCTTCGCCGGGCCACGGGCGCATGAGCTGTGCAACCTGCTCTGGCGCGATGTAGACCTCGCGAACGGGCGGGTCCACATCGGGCGCTCGAAGACGCGGGCCGGGTTGCGTGAGATCCCGCTGCTGCCGGTGCTGCGTGACGAGCTTGCTGCACACAAGGCGAGCACGTATCGCTCCGCCCCCGATGATCCCGTCTTCCCGACGGGGACCGGCGGGCGTCGCGACAAGGACAACCTGCGCAACCGCATCCTCGCTGCCGCGATCGTTCGTGCCGACGAGCTGCTGCTCCAGCGTGGACAGTCGCCGCTGCCGGCCGGGCTCACGCCTCACAAGCTCCGGCACACCTTCGCTTCGGTCCTCGTTGCGCTCGGCCATGACCCAGCATCCGTGATGGCCGCGCTCGGCCACACCGATCCGAAGTTCACGCTCCGCGTGTACGCCCACCTCATGCGCCGTGACGCTCAGGAGCGCCGGCGGCTGAACAAGCTTGTCAACGGCGAGTCGAGTGCGCCTCCCTCGAAGACGCAAGCCGTGGCGTTTGTGAGCTCGACGGATGAGACAGGTCGAAGCCACGGCCGGAACTGCCCGACCGGTTGAGCGTCACCGGGACCCAGACAGGGGCGAGTCGACGATGCTGGTCGCGACCGCGCTCGGATCAGCCGGGCGTCGCGACGACTCCATTTCCGGTCCGAGGGAGGGTATTTAGATACCGTCCTCTCGCGTTGAGCGCGTCCATCATCACCCAGCGACTGGCCGAGACCCTCGCCGGGCGCATACGCGAGGCCGGTCAGCGCAGCACTAGTGAGCAAGAGCTCGTGGTCGCGGTCGAGAGTGCCCTCTCCCCGATCCTCGAAGAGCTTGGCATCCCGCGAACCGCACGTTACGAGAAGACGCTTCTGAGTGGTCGCGCAGACGCTGTCTACGGCTCCGTGATCATCGAGTACGAGCGCCCAGGAAAGCTCGCGACATCTCCCGGATTGGACGAGGCGATGGGCCAGGCCCGTGACTACATGCGCCAGCAGGCCGAGATCCATTCACCGGGCGCACCAGAGGAGGTCCTGCCGAAACTGGCCGGGGTCATCCTCGACGGCCGCCAGATCGGTTTCGTGCTCTGGCGGCCGGGCGGAGAGCCCGAGGTTGGCCTATTCGAGCTGCGCAGTCGCGAGGCACAGCTGAGCATCGACATCGAAGAGCAGATCAGCGGCCGTTTCCAGCAGCTCGGTCCGTTCCAGATCGACGCTGACTCGATCACCGATTTGCTGCGCTTCCTGCGTGCACTGTCGCGCCGACCGCTAGAGGCAGAGGCCCTGGCCAGCGAGTTTGGGCCGGATTCTCAGATCGCACGCACAGTCGTGGGTGCGCTGGACCGTGCGCTTCGAACTCCGAGCTCCACCCGCACCTCCGTGCTCTATACCGAGTGGTTGCGCATCTTTGGGGCTGTCTATGGCGAGGCCAACAAGGTCAAGCGCGCGGCGGTTAAGGCGCTTGCGGACACATATGACGTAGATGATGAAGACGTCGGTCGGATGCTGTTCGCTGTTCACACCTATTTCGCGCTAGTGATGAAGATACTCTCTGTCGAGCTCGTCGCGCTACAGGGCGGCGCGATCGTGGAGCCATTGGTCGCGGGCCTCGCCAACCAAAGCGACGTCGAGTTCGATCGGCGCTTCGCTGAGCTGGAGAGCGGCTCTACGTTCCGCGCACTCGGGATCGAGAACTTCTTGGAGGGCGACTTCCTGGGCTGGTACGTCGACGAGTGGACGAAGGAACTGCGCGATGCCGTCCGAGCGCTCACACGCGAGCTAAGCGACTTTGAGCCGGCGACGGCTAGCCTGCGGCCCGAGCTCACGCAGGATCTGCTGAAGGAGCTGTACCACCGCCTGCTGCCACGCGAGCTGCGCCACGCGCTCGGGGAGTACTACACGCCTGATTGGCTAGCCGAGTACACGCTCGACCGCGGCGAGTACCGCGGTCAGCCGGGCACCCGCATGCTCGATCCGGCGTGTGGGTCAGGCACGTTCCTGGTCGCGGCGATCAGGCGGATGCGTGACGCGGCGCGGGCGCTTGGTCTGTCAGGGGCGCAGACCGCAAGTGCGATCGTGGAGGGGATCGTCGGATTCGACCTTAACCCACTAGCAGTCATCGCCGCGCGCACTAACTATCTGCTTGCCTGCGGCGACCTAGTCGGAACGATTGCCCCGTTCACGATCCCAGTCTACATCTGCGACTCGATCTGCATTCCCGGGCGCTCGCCGCATGAATCGGGCAATATCCAAGGCAAGCAGCTGACTACCTCGGTCGGTGATTTCTTTATTCCCGACGCCGCCGCACATCCGGGCATCCTCCCTAAGCTGATGAGCGAGCTGGAGTTCTGTGCGCAGAACGAGTATCCAACGGATAAGTTCCTCGTACGAGCACGCAAGCACTTGATGAGCGCTGCACCTGCCGACATGCAGGCACTAGGGGATCTGTTTGAGCAAATCTGCGCGCTGCGCACCGATGGGCTCGATGGGATCTGGCCGCGACTGCTTAGCAACGCATTCGCCCCGTTGTTCGCCGCCGGCAACTATGACTACGTGATCGGCAACCCGCCGTGGATTGGATGGGAGGAAGTTAGCCCCGAATATCGTGATCAGATGAAGCCGTTGTGGCACGCCTATAACCTCTTCACTCTGTCGGGCTCGGCCGCGCGATTGGGAGGTGGCAAGAAGGACATGTCGATGCTGATGAGCTACGTCGCCGCTGAGGATTACCTCAAACCGCACGGCAGGCTCACCTTTCTAATCACTCAGACGGCCTTGCAGACCAGCGGCGCTGGTGAGGGCTTCCGCTCGTTTCAAACCGGGCGGCGTTCACTCAGCGTCCATTGCGCTGATGATCTGGCTAGCTTCAAACCCTTCGAGGACGCCGCCAACTGGACCGCAATCATCTCACTCGAGCGCGACGCGCAGACGCATTACCCGGTTTCCTATCGGCTCTGGCGCCGTATCCCTGGTGCACGACTCTCACGCAAAGCCTCGCTGAGTGAAGCGCTCGCGGCGACGGAGCGCACGGAGCTCGAGGCAAGGCCGGTAAGGCACTCCCAAGTCAAGAGCCCATGGCTGATTGGCAAGCCGGCCGCGCTTGCTGCGGCACACGCGCTGGCTGGCGCCTCCCCGTACCGAGCCAAGGCTGGCATAACGGTATGGCTCGACGGCGTCTTCCAGGTCGAGGTGCTCGGTCGTCGTGCCGACGGCCTGGTGCGGGTTCGCAACTATGCCGACGTTGGGAAGACCGAGTTGGAGAGCGTCGAGGACGCCATTGAGCCCGATCTGCTTTACCCGTACATCCCGTGGGCTTCGCTTGGCCGCTGGAACGCAACTCCTGACCGCTACTTGGTGGTTCCGCAAGATCCGGCCACACGGACTGAGCCGGACCGAGTCTGACGGAGGCCGGGTTAGTAGCTTTTCTCTTTCATGATGTGGTGATCGTTGCTCTGTGTTTTGCAGCGTAGAGTTCTTCGATCTCGCGGGGTGGCCGGTGGCCGAGGTTTTCGTGTAGGCGCTC
>DATHNH010000027.1:0-5605 GCA_035486255.1 Solirubrobacteraceae bacterium
CGATACCGAGCGTCACGGGCTTGTCGCCGCTCGGCTGGGCAGAGAGCCGCGAGATGTCCCTGCGCAGGTGGGGAGTGACGCTTTGCAGAGAAGCACGTGTGGCGGCGCTCGCGCCGCTGCCGGGCCGCTCGAGTGTCGCCACGACGATCGCAAGTTGGCTCGCCACGTCGCGTGCGTTCTTCTGAACCGTGTAGGTCGCGCCGAGTGGTCCGTCGCCTGCGCTCACCTGCTTCTGGGTCTGATGGGTGAGCGGCTCGTTGATGACGTGAAGCAGCTCATGGTTCTGCCACATGCAGAACCCAAACGCCACCGCGATCGCCGCGATCGAGACGATCAGTCGGGTGCGCAGCTCAGCCAGATGGTCGACCAGGCTGAGCCGCTCTTCATACCCGACGCTACCGACCGCGACGGCCATGGTGGCTCCTTTTGGATGCGCTCAATGCTGCTGATAGAGCTAGCGCGCTGTTTGTCTTTGCGCACATGGCGTTTGGCGACTTACGCGACACGATCATCCTGGACGCCTACCAGCGGTACGACAGGTGTCTGTGCTGGGGGAACGTGGACAGCTACCGGCGTCGGCGTCTGGGCTGCGGGGACCTGGACAGGTACCGATGTCGGCGCTTGCGTCTGCTCGGTGGCGCTCAGCGGCGTGTGGGTAGCTTCGCCGCCGATTGCCTCCTTGAAGCCGCGCAGGCCCGTGCCGAGCGAGTGGCCCATCTCCGGCAGTCGCTTCGCCCCGAACACGAGCAGTAGGACGATGCCTAGAAATGCCAGGTGGATTGGATTGTCGAGACCCATCATGAGAAAGCGCTACCTCCTGTTTTGACGTTGTAGGACTGCGTTCTTAGGACTTGATCAGTGGCTTGACCGCCACCAAAACTTGAGCTTCGGTAAGCGGCTTGTCAAAGCCACCTGAGGGCGTCGGGCTCTTGTCGATCAACAGGTTGATCGCGGCCGCGTGTCGTGCCTCTACCTGTACGATCGACCCGGCGCTAGCAAGCACAGCCTTGCTCGAGATCATCGGGGCGGCGCCGTTGTAGGCGCTGACTCCGGTGTTCTCGAGTACTGAGGCCAGCGCGAGAAAGCTCTTTTCGTCGGTGACGGGGAATACGAACGTAGGCTTCTTGACGGGTGTGCCGCCAAGTTGCTTGATCGCTGCTTCCAATGCTGCGACGTGCGCCTGCTCCTCTTCGCCGAACTGCTTGGCGTATGCCTTAGCTTGTCCGCTGAGACCGACCTGCATCGCCTTTGCGTTGTAGAAATCGGCCTCGAGATACTCGAGCGTCAGCGCGAAGTTGAGAATATCGACGTCGCTTGTCCCACTTTGAGCAAGCGCGCTCGAGACAAACGGACCAACTGCGGCCGTACCATAAACCGCACCGGCTGCCAATGCCCCACGGAGCATGAAGCTGGCCCGTGTCATGCCGTGCACCTCGCACGCAGCGAGTTCGGGATTTACCAGGTTTTGAGAGCTCATGTCGGTCCTTTCGATTTGTGAGGGCATGCCGGATTAGCCCAGGAACGGCTTGACTGCCGCGAGGACGGTGGGAATTTCTGCGGGAACAGCAAACGCCCCATTCGGAGTGACCGACTTGCTGACGAGCGTGCCGAGCGTCGCCGCGTGACGCGCCTCGATCGAGTGGATCGCGAGTGCTGCTGCCAGCACCTGCTTGCTCTCGATGTTTGCTGCCTGGCCCAGATACGCCGAGGCGCCGAGGTTCTCGACGGTATAGGCGAGCATCGCGACCTGAGTGGGGTTGTTGATCGGGAAAACTCCGGTGGGCTTCGCGGCGGTCTTACCCCCGGCGCCCTTGATCGCTGCTGTCAGCGCTATCACGTGTGCCTGCTCCTGCTTAGAGAATTCCTCGAGCAGCGCGCCGACTTTGCCACTGAACATTTTTGCGGCCACGACCTTTTTGTAGAACTCGGTCTCCAAATACTCCAGTGTCAGGGCATAGTTGAGGATGCCGATATCGCCGGCGCCGAATGGATTCGTCGCGGCTGTTGTGGTGGTACCGGTCGAGGTGGTTGCCGTAGCGGCTGTACCTGTGCTTGTCGATTTGCTCGAGCCACAAGCGGCCAGCACGAAAGCTCCGAAGCTGGCGGCGCTTGCTCCGCCGACCATCTTCAAGAATCGCTTGCGATCGTGATCGTCGCGTACGAGGCGCTCGACGATGCCGGCCGGCTGGGGAGCCAGCTCATCCTCGGAGGTCGTGCGAAGTGAATCTTCGCTGGTGGGGGCTGGCATGTGAGTTACCTCCGTTGACGAGTTTTAGATATGCCGGGAATTGCTCCTCGGCTCCCGGCCCCACGCTGTGTCACATGACCTGGCGTGGATCTCACGGCTACTTCGGCGCCGCGCGTGAAGCGGATCATTCGGTGGTTCGCGGGTCATAAATTGCGCACATGACCTCGCCGGGAAGCCGGCAGCCATTGCTGCTGCCGGAGGGTGCATGGTTACTATTCGATGATGTGGCTGCCGCTCGACGTGAGTACTACTGGACGACGATCTCACCCTGCATGCTCGCGGGATGAATGGTGCACTCGTAAAAGTAGTTCCCCGGTTTGTCGAAGCGAATCGAGTATGAGCCAGTTAGTCGAGTTCCGGATGGCTTGAACTGAAGACCACCGGGTTGCGATGTGACATTGTGGGCGGTGTCGATGTGTCCGTCCAACCATTGCCACGTGACTGTCGACCCTCGCTGGATGGTGACCTTGGAAGGATGTATGGCGATGTCTTGAAGACGTATTGTGGTCGCCGTCGAGGCATTGGATGGCGCGGCGGTCGATCCGGTACCGGCAGCGCTCGACGCAGTGCCTGACCCCGACCCGCAGCCCGATACGCTCGCAATCACCACCATGGCGATCACGCAGACGGTTGCATATCCCCCAAAAGCCTTGTGTCGAGGGGTTCGTCTGGGATTTGGCATGTCGCTCCTTTAGGCAGGGACAGAAGAACTGCGATGCACGCAGTGTTCGCGGTTGAGGCGCGCGGGGATCAACGCGCTGTGCTGCGAGACTGCTGAGATGGTCTCCGCCCGCTTCGAGATTGCTGGGCCTCTGCCTGTTCCAGTGGCGCTTTAGATGACTCTGCCCCTACACGACGGACAGGTGTGGCGCGATCAACGAGCAAGTCTTGACCGGGAGCAGTGATCCACGAGCGGGTCATTCGCGAATAGCGTTCATCTCACCAGCCAAGCAACAGTAAATGCCCAAATCGTTGAGAGCCAAACCCAAGATCGACCTTTCGCCCGCGAAGCTGCGCAAGCTCGCGGACGAGGAGCTGATGGAACTCGTGTGTCGCGACGAGGCCGTCGCCTTCGAGATCGTGCTGGAGCGACATGCCGATGCGGCGTTTTCGCTGGCCTATCGCATGATCGGGCGGCGCGCGCTCGCCGAGGATGTCGTGCAGGAGGCTCTCTTGTCGTTGTGGCGCACGGGCGCGCGCTACGAGCGCTCTCGTGGGAGCGTGCGCAACTGGATTCTCGGGATCACCCATCATCGAGCAGTCGACGCGCTGCGTCGCGACGGGGTGCGCACCAGCAAGAACGTCAGCGACGAAGGCCTCGGCGAACGCTTGGAGGCGCCCGAGCGCACGGATGTCGAGGTGGTTCGTCGGGACGAGGCTCAGGAGGTCCGCACGGCGCTCGAGGACCTTCCAGCCGAGCAAACCCGCGTGATCGAGCTGGCGTATTTCGGAGGCTTCACCCACACCGAGATCGCGGCGATGCTCGATCTTCCGATTGGAACGGTGAAGGGCCGCATGCGCCTCGGATTGGAGAAGATGCGTGGTCTGCTACGAGCGCCGGAGGCGGTGACATGAATAAGTTCAGCAATCAGAGTGAGTGCGAGGAGCGCGGCCAAGCTGCCGCGTATGTCCTGTCTGCTCTCGAGCGAGGGGAGGCAGCGAGCTTTCGAGAGCATCTCAGTTGCTGTGCTGTGTGCAGGGCGGATGTGGCAAGCCTGCAACCGGTTGTCGACTCGCTACCCGGCAGCGTCCCCCACGCGGTCGCCTCCCAGGAGCTGCGCGAGCGGGTGATGGCGAGCGTGCGCTCGGAGGCCGAGTTGCTGCACGCGGCCGGTGCGGGTGCAGATCGTCCGCAGCCTGCGCGTCCGCGCCGGCGCTCACGCCGCCTGCAGATACTCACAGTCGCCGGCGCCATGGGTTTGGGTGTATTGGTTGGAGCAATTGCGCTCGATACCGGCTCGCAAACGCCGACAACACATGTCAGCTCGGCGCAACTGGCTTCGTTGCCGCTAAACGCCAAAGCGGTCCTGCGTCAGGTTGGAGCGCACGCCGAACTCGTGATGTCAGGCGTATCCCAGCCACCAAGCGGCAAGATCTACGAGCTATGGCTTGCCCGCGAAGGCAAGGCGCCTCAACCGACGGATGCTCTGTTCGGCGTGACTCATAGCGGCAGCGCCTCGGTCAACGTGCCCGGCAACCTCGCCGGCGTGCGCCAAGTCATGGTCACGGCCGAGCCGCTCGGGGGCAGCCCTCATCCCACGAGTTCGGCGATCATCGTGGCTACGCTGCACTCTTCGTAAGCGAAAGGGAGGCAAAGCCAGATGGTCGAGCAGGGACAAGAGGCACCCGATTTCGAGCTGCCCGACCAGGACGGGCGTCCGGTAAAGCTCTCGGACTTCCGCGGTCAGTCGGTCGTCGTCTATTTCTATCCGAAGGCAGCTACCCCGGGCTGCACCACTCAGGCATGCGGTGTGCGCGATCATCGCGCCGACTACGAGCAGGCAAACGCCGTCGTGCTGGGAGTCTCCCCGGATCCTGTCGGGAAGGTCAAGAAGTTCCACGACAAGGAGGGCCTGAACTTCGCTCTGCTGGCCGACGAGGATCACGCGGTCGCCGACAGCTATGGGGTGTGGGTCGAGAAGTCGATGTACGGACGCACCTACTTCGGCAACGAGCGCACTACCTTCGTCATCGACCCAAATGGCTCCGTCGCCGAAGTCTTGCGCAAGGTCAAGCCTGCCGAGCACGACCAGCGCGTACTGAAGGCGCTTCAGGAGGCTGGTCCCCCGCTCGTGTGAGCCGATTGGCTCCACGGACAGGGATGGAGTGACCGGCGGGCTCGAAGTCGGAGGTTGGACACATCGCTCGAGCTCGCCGGCAACGCGCTAGCCTGAGTTGAGTGCTTACCATGGCGTCACGGGAAGCGAGTCGGTCTTGAGCGATGGTCATGAGCGCCCGGAAGGCGATCTGCCGCTGCCGCCACCGAGCCCCAGCGCCGACGATCCGACCTCGAGCGAGGGCTATCCGCCTTCTCCTCCTGGTGGCGGTCCGCCTCCGGCGAGCGAGGGTGGCGGCAATGGCTGGGCGATCGCCGTAGGGGTCGCGATCCTGATCGCGCTGATCGTCCTGGTGGTCGTGCTGGTCTCCGACAAAAGCTCCAAATCGACCCCGACGGTTACAAACCAGTCGCTCAGTATCGGCCACTCGACGACTGTCAACCCGACCACTGTCACCCAGCGGACGACGACGGTCACGACCCCCACGACGACAGTCACGACACCCGCCAAGACGACCACCACGCCCGCCCCCACGACGACCACTGGGACGACCAAGCAGCCGTCCACCACCGGGACGACC
>DATHNH010000028.1:0-6329 GCA_035486255.1 Solirubrobacteraceae bacterium
GATTCGCACAGCTGTAATGGGTGGGTGTGTGTTGGTTGCGCTTACCACGATCTCCGAGTACGGAACGTTTGAGATTGTGCGCTACCAGACTTTCACTACGGAGGTCTTCACAGAGTTTCAATTCAACGGTCGCGCCGCGAGCGCCCTGTCTGTGCCGCTCGTGTGTCTCGCGCTGCTCGTGCTTGCGGTGGACGGAATCGTGCCGAGCCGTGCCGCGACGAGGCTGGCCCCGTCGCGAGCCGCCATCCGTGCGCGGCTGGGGTGGTTCCTGGCGCCGACGCTGCTCGCGCTCGTCGGGTTGGTGATACTCGCGATCGGCTTTCCGGTGGGTACCGTCGTCTATTGGATGCTGCAAAGCCAACACACCACGCTGCCGGCCGCCGCGACACTCGGACAGGCTACTTGGAACTCACTCATATACAGCGTCTTGGGCGCCTGCGCGGCTGTCGTGCTGGCGCTGCCGGTGGCGCTGATTACCTTTCGTCGCTCCAGTCATGCGAGACGGACGCTTCAAAGCAGCACGTATATCCCGCTCGCACTCCCTGGCGTGGTGATCGCCCTCAGCCTCGTGTTCTTCGCCACTCGTTATGCCTATGGCCTTTATCAGACAAGCGGGTTGCTCATCGTCGCCTACGCGATCATGCACTTTCCGCTGGCGCTGGTGTGCATCAGGGCCTCGGTCGCCCAAGCGCCGGCGCGGCTGGTCGATGTCGGCCACTCGTTGGGGCGCGGGCCACTCACCGTCTTCATGCGCGTTACGCTGCCACTGCTCATACCAGGCATCCTTGCCGGGTTCTGTCTGGTCTTCCTGTTCGCCGTCACCGAGCTGACGGCCACGTTGCTACTTGCGCCGATCGGGGTGCAGACACTCGCCACTCAGTTCTGGGCCTACCAGAGCGAGGTCGCCTACGGTGCCGCCGCGCCCTATGCCCTGCTGATCATCGCTCTCGCGGCGATCCCCGCGGCCGTACTCGCGCTGTGGTTCGATCGCGCTCGGGGCGCACAGCCACAACTGGCTCCACAATGAGCGCGATCGCGCTGAACGGGGTGTGTAAGCGCTTTGGCGCCACGCAAGTTCTGACCGACGTCGACTTGACCGTCACCGCGGGGTCGATCACGGCTGTGCTCGGCGCGTCGGGCAGCGGGAAGACGACGATGCTGCGCCTGATCGCCGGCTTCGAGCAACTGGATGCCGGCACGATCACGATCGCCGGTCGGCTCGTCGACGATGGGCATCGCAGCGTGCGCCCACAACAGCGCGGCGTTGGCTACGTACCTCAAGACGGAGCTCTCTTTCCGCACCTCACGGTGATCGGCAACATCGGCTTTGGGCTGGCGCGCGGAGATCGAGCGGTTGCGAGTGAGCTACTCGAGCTCGTTGGGTTGGATGGCCTCGAGCGACGCTACCCTCATCAGCTCTCCGGCGGCCAGCAACAACGGGTGGCGCTCGCTCGTGCGCTTGCCATCGCCCCCAGCGTGGTGCTCCTCGATGAGCCGTTCAGCTCGCTCGACGCGTCTTTGCGCGCAGAGCTCGGCCGCGATGTTGCGCGCATCCTGAATGGCGCGGCAACTACGACCGTGCTTGTGACTCATGACCAGGACGAGGCCTTGGCGCTGGCCGATCAGATCGCCGTACTCCAAGATGGCCGCATCGTGGCACGTGACGCTCCGCGTGCTCTCTATCGCAATCCCTCTGATCTGCTTGCCGCCACCTCGATCGGCGAGGCCAACATCCTTGCGGCCGAGACACACAACGATCATGCACATTGTGCGCTTGGCTGCGTACCGCTGCAGGCAAATGGACGTCGCGAGCTTGATGGAGCCGTCCACCTGTTGTTGCGACCAGAGCAGCTGACTCTCTGCTTGCAGGCTACCGATGGAGCAACGCGCGCGACGGTTCTCGGGCTTCGCTACCACGGACACGACGGACTGGCCCACGTCGTACTGGACCATCCCGACCGTGAGACGGTCCTGGCTCGCGTACCTGGTGAGCTGGTGCTCGAGCAGGGACAGGACGTGTGGGTACAAGCGAGCGGGCCTGGACGAGCCTGGGCGATGCCCGAAGTAACTTCCGAGGTAATCCGGTGAGATCTCGAAGTCAGGCAGATGGACCAGGCTGTGCAACCGGAGAGTGAGAGGCCTTTCTCCGAGCATCCCCGGTCGCAGCGGCATGGACGAATCACATGGTCAAGAAGGCGAGCCACAGCCGCGACGACCATACGGCGTGCGCCGACGGGCGGCCACGCTTATCTTGGGGTGAGTGGGTTGCGGCCCTTGTGTGGCTGCGAAGCCATCAGTGGACTCACAGTGACGAGCGCGGCGCTGCCTGTGGACAGTTCGACAGTAACGGTTCCACCATGGCTGGCGACGCTTTCCATGCGTTGCGGTGCGCGCCAGGAACCGTTCGCGGCGACAGCCCGGCCGGCGAGCAGCGTGCCGGCGGTGGCGCTTGGCGAGGAATCGGTGAGACGCATGATTTGTGCGCTCCCCATGCCGGCGCCAACCTCGAGCTGCAATACGAGTGGACCGGTGCCTTCCGGTTCGTCGTTGCAAAGCGCGATCTTGAGCGTGTGGTTTGGCATGGAGAATGCCGCTGCGACGAGATTGGGTGAGTTGACGGCGGAGATCGTCGTCGGCAGCGGACGTGTGCCGATCAGTTCTCTGGTCAGCAGAAGCGCGTACCACTCTGGCTGGGCGCGCAACGCTCCTTGGGCGAGCGCTGTCGTGTCGGCCGCGCACAACGGTGTATACCCCGCACAGTTCACCGGATTGCCCTGAAGATTGATACCCACGGCCCCTGCCGCCATTGTTTGCGTGATGTAGCCGGTGGCCCACAGCGCCGAGGCGAATGTGTCGCTGATGCCCGCCACGCCTCCGCAGGAGACAGAATTGGCCTCGTCGATCCGCAGCGGTATGCCACGCAACTCCGAGACGGCCATGTAGCTGGCCAGCGAGTGCGCCGCCGCGCCGCGAGTGGCGGAGCTCAACAGCGCTTCGATCGACGGTGGCGGTGTCTGCGCGCAGCCGAGTGGGTAGTGGTGGCCTGTCAAGAGGACCGGTGTTTGCGCAAGCGCCTCCTCTTCGCCCCATTCGCTGAATGCGCCCGAGCCGGAAACGTCGGGGCCGGCGATCGGCACGCCGGGAGTGAGGGCTTCTATAGCTTCGCGATAGCTGCTGACCTCTTCCTCGTAGCCCTGTGCGATCCACGGGAGTTCTCGGAAGCCATGGCTGCCGTATGAGTTCGGCTCGTTGCCAATCTCGACAGCGGCGAGGTAAGGCCCGAGCAGACGGTGGGCGGCCGCCACCTCGCGGGCGGCCGCCGTCGGTTCGTAGTGGGCCAAGCCGACGGTGAGCAGGACTTGCCACCCACTGCGGCGCGCAAGCAGGCCGATCGCCCGCAGCTGTTCGGGCCCGATCGTGCTCGAGGCCCACGCCGGCCGTGGCGTCGCCGAGTCGCTCCACGCGACGTTCTCATCCGCGGTGATACCGCCAAAGCGCAACATCCCGGGGCCTAGCGACCGCAGTAGACCAACCAGATCGCCGCGATTGGCGTACTGAGCCAGTTGCCCAAGCGCGGCCGTCTCGAAGGACAGACCGAGAAACCGCTGGGCTACTGGCCGTCCTGGGTCGAGTGGGTCGATCGCCACGCTCACCGGAAGAGCGGACTGCGCGGCCGCGGCGCGCACGTGCGCAGCGGGGAGTAGGGGAGACCTCCAGTCGCCGATCTTGGCGGAGGTCATGCTTACCTGCGTGCAGAGCACGAGGATCGCGCTGGCCATGGCGAGCGCTGTGCATAAAAGCAGCCTCGCCGTCCAGGACACCCGCGGCGAGGTCTGAGGCCCACCGTGAGCGGCAGGAAAGATTGAGCTTCGCCTTGGACCCATGCCGTGAGTAACAGACTATGGGCATCATCGGAGCGGACGCCCGCCTGCACTCTCGGCGTGGCCTCCTGAGAGGTCCTCTTGCATGGCGAATCGGCGATCAGGGACTAGCATTGGGTCCGTGGACAGTAGGGCGAGCAAGCACCGTGAGCGCATCAACCTCGAGGGAGAGGCGCCTGGCGCCTACCGTGCGATGGCGGCGTTCGATCGTTCGATCGAGCTCGACCCGGCTCTCCGCGAGCTCGTGAAGATCAGGGCATCCCAGCTCAACGGTTGCGCTTACTGCATCGCTTTGCACACCCGCGATGCGCGCCAGGCGGGGGAGAGTGAGCAGCGCCTCTATGCCCTGGCGGCTTGGCGAGAGAGTCCTCTGTTCACATCGCGCGAGCGCGCCGCATTGGAGCTAACCGATACGATCACCGAGATCGGGGAGAGCGGTGTGCCCGATGCCGTGTACGAACGCGCCGCAGCTGAGTTCCCTGCGGGTGAGCTTGCCAACCTGATCCTCGCTATTACGGCGATCAATGCTTGGAATCGCATCGCGGTGAGCAGCGGCATAGTGTTTACGGACTCCGTTGTCTGATCGTCGTCGCGACTTTCCTCGGGCCATGCTCCCGACCCTTCGCGACTCAGAGAGAGTCTTAGTTGAGCGTGAACGACTCGCTGCTGATCCCCTTGTGCTTCCCATCCCCGCTGATCAACGTGAGCGTGTACTTCCCCGGTCGCAGTATGCGTAGTGGCACCAGCCACAGGCTCATGCGCCCACGAGTGCTGCGAGCGCTACCGCTCGCGAACACCACGCCGCGACGTGAGAGCGTCGCCTGGGCGGCTGACCCTGTGGCGGTGAACTTGATTGTCCCGGAGACTAGCTTGGTCGTGCAGTGCCGTTTGCCGTTGACAGTCCTGCACGTCACCAGCTCGAGCTTGCCCGCTGGCCCTGCCGGACCTTGAGCACCGGCTGGTCCCTGGAGACCCGCGACTCCCGTGGCGCCTTTTTCGCCGGGGGGACCAGTAGCGCCGGTCTTGCCTTCGTTGCCGGTAGCTCCTTCTTTACCCGCCGAACTTTCTTTACCCGCCACGCCTTCCTTACCTGCTTTCAAGAACACGGCGGTGACTTCGCTCGCCGCGGTCACGTCCACCGTGCAGGTCGTGGCGGAGGCTCTCCTACAGCCGATCCAGCCGGCGAATTCGTAGCCCACGCCGGCTTTGGCTGCCGTCAGCGTCACTTCGCCTTCGAAAACGTGCGTGCATTCTTCTGTCGAGCATTTGATGCCGGCAGGCGTCAGAGTGACTTCGCCTTCACCGGTGATGAACACGGTGAGCGGGAAGAGTGGTGGGGCAAACGCAGTGACATTGCCCGCTGTGTCGACGGTCAAGCAGAGGGAGCTCGACGAGCAGGAGATGCCGGTGAGGTCTGTGCCAAGCGCAAGCTGCTCGCTCCACGTCGTGCCGCCGTCGCTTGACACGAAGACGTTGCCGTTGCTGTCCACGGCGACACACATGAAGCCTTCCGTGCAAGTGATCGCGGTGAGGTCGGTCGTACCGTCGATATCGTGCTTTGACACAGTCGCTTCGCCGCTGCCGTTGATCGTGAGGTCGAGGACGTTACCTTTGCCGTCGACGGCAAAGCAGGACGTCGGCGATGTACAGGCGACGCCGTGCAGCGCACCTGTGCCGTCGATATCCGTCGACTTCCAGCCAGCTTCTTCTTTGATCTTTGCTGCGGTGTCGGCGACGTACAGGTCGCCGGAGCCGTTGACGACGGCGCAGAACGACGATGAGAGGCAGTCGACGGCGTTCATCGCGCCGTCCCCTGCGTACAACCCGTTCCATTCGATCGAGGCCGGCTCGTTCGAGAAATGGATGAGCCCGCCGGGTGCCTGGCTGTCGACGCAGAAAGACGTGGAGGGGCAGGAGACGGCCACTATGCCAAACGACGGTTCGAACGCTTCCTTCCAGGTGCCGCCCAGGGAGGTCGCGTAGTACATGTTGCCGCCTATGCCTTCTTCCGCGAGGCCGTCGGCGAGCATGCACAGCGAGCTTGACGGGCATGCGACGGCCTCGCTGGGACTCTCGCCGGCCGGGCCGCTCCACGGCGTCCATGTGGCCGAGGAAGCCACGCTCACATTCGTCGAGTAGAGAGCGTTGCCCTTGCTGTCGCTAACCACGCATTCGGTGGTCTCCGGCACGCATGACACGGCGTTGAGGCTGTTAGGAGAATCGATCGCCTGCGTATGGCTCGGGGAGGAAGCGAATGCGCTCGCACTTCCCAGCCCCAACATCGCCAGCACTGCGCACAGCGACGCGAGCAAGGCAAGGACACTGTGCGCAACGGCGACTCTACTCGACACTATGAAGCCTTCCTGAACGAGCCCCCACGGATGAGGCTTGAATGACGTAACGTCCCTTCGACACCTGAAACCGATGCTTGCCTCAAGATAGACGATC
>DATHNH010000029.1:0-2602 GCA_035486255.1 Solirubrobacteraceae bacterium
ACACCCCCTTGCCCGAGCACCTTGCCGAAACACTTCTTGCACAGACACCCCCTTGCCCGAGCACCTTGCCGAACACTTCTTGTATCCCGCCGGGTCAGATCACCCCTTTGTACGAACCCTCATAGCCAAGACGCCAAACATTGACACGCTCGTGTTAGGCTTTGTCGATGCGGATCGATCAGCTGCTCGCTGCGGACGAGCCAGTCTTCTCGTTCGAGTTCTTCCCGCCCAAGACAGAGCAGGGCGAGCAGAACCTGTACCTGGCCCTTGCTGAGCTGCAAACGCTGGAGCCCTCGTTCGTGTCCGTCACCTACGGGGCCGGCGGCTCGACGCGCGCCAAGACGATCGAGATCGTCAAGCGCATCAAGGAGGACTATGGCCTGGAGGCGATGGCCCACTTCACTTGTGTGGGCGCCACCGTGGAGGAGCTGCACGCCACGCTCGAGGAGATGCAAGCCGCCGGCATCGACAACGTGCTTGCGCTGCGTGGTGACCCGCCTGCCGGCGAGCAGGACTGGATCAAGACGGAGGGGGGGCTGGAGTACTCGTGTGAGCTGGTGCGATTGATCAAGGACGACTATCCCCTCGCGATCGGTGCGGCCTGCTTCCCGGAGACCCACATCCATGCCACCAGCCCCGAGGCGGACATCGACTACCTCGCCGAGAAGGTTGCCGGCGGCGTCGACTTCCTCATCACCCAGCTGTTCTTCGACAATGCGCTCTACTTCGACTTCCTCGCGCGCGCACGCGCCGCCGGCATCGATGTGCCGATCATCCCGGGCATCCTGCCGATCACGCAGATCGGCCAGCTCGAGCGGATGACCAAGATGTGCGGCGCCTCGATCCCTGCGGGACTCCACCACGAGCTGCACGCACGCGAGTCCCAGCCCGAGGCCGTGATCGACTTCGGCGTCGCGTATGCGACCTTGCAATGCGCCGAGCTGCTTGCCGCCGGGGTCCCCGGCATCCACTTCTATACGCTCAACCGCTCTCCCGCTACGCGCGCGATCCTCGGTGCGCTGAAGCTTGCGCGACCGTGGGAGAAGGCGATCTATCCCGCGTCGATCTCGAGTCCCTCCGCCACGCGCGGCGAGCCGTCCGCCGCCTCGTAGCGCACATCCACGGAGTCGTCCTGTTTATAGGTGCCCACGCCCCAGGCGCCGAGGAACCAGCGGCGCTTCGAGATGTGGTCCTTGCGCAGCTCGCGCTCGAACATCAAGGTGCGGCCCTTCGCCTGGAAATCGACGCCCTCGCGCTGGGGGACGCCGTTGATGAAGACCTCATAGGGCTCGCGCACCGCGGCAGGGAGCCGCACGATCGACTTGGCCACGGTTGTGATTATGAGGCCTCCGGGCGCCTGTCAGCTCGGCCTGTGAGCGTCTTGTCAGCTCGGCCTGTGAGCGTCATGTCGGCTCGGCCTGTGAGCGTCTGGTCGGCTGGCCTTTGAGTGTCTTGGCCGGCTCTTTGAGTGCCTGGTCGGCTCGGCCTTCGAGCGCCTTTGTCGGCTGGGCCTTTGAGCGTCTGATCGGCGGTGTGTTGGGGGTGTGGTTTGGTCGTGTCGATTTGGCTGTCCCCCCGCGCGCGGGGGGGCTGGACTTTTGAGGACCGCATCCGTCCGTACCCTGGTCGGCGTGGACGAGATCGAATACACAGTGCGCCGCTCCTCCCGCGCGCGCCGGGTGCGCGTCAACGTGCGCGCCCACACCGACGTCGAGGTGGTCCTGCCGGCGCACGTTCCCGAGCGGGCGGCTGCTGCGGCGGTACGTGAGCTCGCGCCCTGGATCGAGCGTCGGCTGTCGGAGGGGCGTCGGGCGCTTGCAAGCGTCGCCGAGCGGGCGGGAACCGTTCCCTATCTCGGCGTGGCGCTCGAGCTGGTTCCGCAGCCCGGACGCGCGCGCGCCCACCGTCGTGGGGAGCAACTGCTCGTGCCTACGGGCGACTATCGCCCGGCGGTCGAGCGCCTGTACCGCAGGCTGGCCCGCGAGGAGGTCGCCACGCGCCTGGACACGGCCGTGGGGCAGGTTGGCGCCTCCTACAGCGGCCTCTCGATCCGCGCGCAGAGCACGCGCTGGGCCTCGTGCTCTGCGCAGGGCGCGATGAGCTTCAACTGGCGCTTGTTGCTGGCCCCGGAGCCGGTACTCGACTACGTCGTTTGGCACGAGGTCTGCCATCTTGACATCCGCGACCACTCCTCCCGCTTCTGGGCGCTCGTCGAGAGTCGCTGTCCCGGCTGGCGCGAGCAACGCGACTGGCTGCGCCGCCATGGAGCGACGCTTGTGTTGTAAGCACCAACTGCGGTCGAGCACGCGACCCGTCAACCACGCGGCGGCGGGGACAGCGTGACTACTCGCACGGGTCTCCGTCAGTCGCCGACAGCACCGTCTCACAGCCGACTTTTCACGCCAAGGCTTGGCGCAACGCGGCAGGGGTGTGGCCCGTCTCTTGGCCGATCACTCGGCACAGGTGGCTCTGATCGGCAAAGCCCACATCGGCGGCGATGCGCGCGAGGTCGCTCTCGCCGCCGGCAAAGCGCTCCAGCGCGCTGCGGGCGCGTAGGCGCATGCGGTGACGCGAGATGGTGTGGCCGGTCACCGAGCGAAAA
>DATHNH010000030.1:0-6809 GCA_035486255.1 Solirubrobacteraceae bacterium
GGCAATCGAGCTGCGCATAGATACAACGAACGATGCCCGTCATGTTCGGCTTGCGTCGATTTGCCAGGCCGCAGTGTTGTCAGACCGATGCTGCTCGCTACCAGGCCGCAGTGCTGTCAGACCGATGTCGCTAGCTGCTCCACACCGGAATCGTGACCCGGGCTCGCCATCCCGGTGGCTCCCGGTATCACTCCTCCAGCGAGCGCTGCAACGCCTCCAGCACGCGTACGACGCGTAGGCCGCTGTGGCCATCCGAGTGTGGGGTGCGACCCTCGCGGATGCAGCGCACGAAGTGCTCGCACTCGAGGCGCAACGGCTCGGCATTGGTCAGGCGCGGGGAGAACGACTCGCCGGCGCGGGTTATGTACTCGCCCCACGAATTCGTGTCCTCGTCGAAGCCCTTGTCGTACACGGTGAGCTTGCCCTCGATCTGCATGTCGTCGAACGTGGCCATGCGCTTGGATCCGACGACGGTTATGCGCCGCTCCTTGTGCGGATCGAGCCAGGAGAGGTGCAGGTGGGCGACCTGGCCGGAGGGGAAGCGCAGATAGCAGAAGACGACATCCTGAACACCCCCGCGCACATAGGACTCGCCGTGGGCGGAGCACTCCACCGGCTCTTCGCCGACCAGGTGCAAGACGACCGAGACGTCGTGCGCGCCAAGGCTCCACAGCGCGTTCTCCTCGGCGCGCAGCTTGCCGAGGTTGACGCGGTTGCCGTACACGTAGTAGAGCGAGCCGAGCTCACCTTCGTCGAGCAGCTCCTTTAGACGCGTCACCGCCGGGTGGTACTCGAGCAGATGGCCCACCATCAAGATGCGCCCCGCCTTCCGCGCGGCGTCGACCGCGAGCTGCGCGTCGGCGACGGTGGTGGCCAGTGGCTTCTCGACGAAGCAGTGCTTGCCGGCCTCGAGCACGCGCGCGGCCAGCTCGGCGTGCGTGGGCACCGGCGTGGCGAGCACCACCGCGTCGAGCTCGGGGTCTGCCAGCAGCTCGTCGATCTCGGCGCCGGCGCGGACGCCCGGGAAGCTGTCTGCAAGCTTGTCGCGGGCCTGCTCGGAGTCGTCGCAGAGCCAAGCAAGCTCGCAACCGTCGATCGCGGCGAAGTTACGCGCCAAGTTGGGGCCCCAGTAGCCAAGACCCACGACACCGATGCGGATTTGCGCGCGATCGTGGCTCACGACGACGTGCCCCCAGCGGAGCGCACAGGTATGCCAACGCGTTGCGTGAGGGCTCCAATCGCGCTCACGCAACGCTCGGAGGCTTTGCCGTCTCCGTAGAGTTGGGGGTGTGCTTGGGGGAGGGGTCGTTCAAGCGCCGCGAGCACGCGTTCGCCATCGAGATCGACGAGCGTGTTCCAACCGGCCTCGACCGTCTCCACCCACTCGGTGGTGGACCTCAGGGTGATACAGGGCACCCCGGCAAGGTACGCCTCCTTCTGGACGCCACCCGAGTCGGTCAGCACTGCGCGCGCTCCCTGCACGAGCGCGCTGAAACGGACATAGCCGAGCGGCTCGTACAGCCTCACGTCCGCGATTGCCTGTAGCCGCTCCAGCAGGCCGGTTTCGCGCAGGCGTGCACGCGTACGCGGGTGCATCGGGAAGATGACGCGTCCGGGCAATGCGGCGATGACATCCACGAGCGCCTGCAAACGAGCGGGATCGTCGACATTGCCGGCGCGGTGGGCGGTCAGCAGCAGGTAGTCGCCGGCGCGCGTGTCAAAGCCGGCGAGAATCTCGCTCTTGGCGAGAGCCGCCGCCCGCCACTTGAACGCGATATCGGTCATCACGTCTCCGACCACCTCGATCGTGCCGCCGGCGGACTCTGCTCGGAGGTTCTCGGCCGCCGTCTCGGACGCGCACAACAACAAGTCGCTCATGTGGTCTGTGAGGACGCGGTTGAGCTCCTCGGGCATCGTGCGGTCGAACGAGCGCATGCCCGCCTCCACGTGCACCACCGGTACGCCGCGCTGTGCCGCCGCGAGCGCGCCCGCGAGCGTCGAGTTGGTGTCGCCGTAGACGAGCACCGCGTCGGGCTCGGTCTCGGCGAGCAACGGCTCGAGTGCAGCCAGCATGCGCGCCGTCTGCGAAGTGTTCGAGCCGCCGCCGATGCCCAGTTCGCGCTCGGGCGCGGCCAAGCCGAGCTCGGCGAAGAACACGCTGGAGAGCGAGTCGTCGTAGTGCTGCCCGCTGTGCACGAGAATCTCCTCGTGCTCGGCGCGCAACGGCCCGGAGACGGCGGCGGCCTTGATGAACTGCGGCCGGTTGCCTATGACTGTGAGGATGCGCACCTGTGCAGCCTACGCGGGCAGGCGGGCTAGACGCACAGTCGCGTTATTCAGTCCTTGACGCCCGCGCGCTCGACGCCCGCGCGTGCGGGGCCCATCAGGCGGCGGCGCCAACGACCGACGTGGACCAGTCGATCACCGATGTCGGCCTGACGACGTGGCGGGAGAGTCCTAGCTCCTTTGGCTCCAGGCCAAGCGCCAGCCCGACGAGCTGCGGCAGGTGCAGCACGGGCATGTTCAGCTCGCGCCCAACCACTTTCTCGGCGATCGGCTGCTGCATGTCGAGATTCAGGTGACACAGTGGGCAGGGAGTCACCAGGCAATCTGCTTCGGCATCCACCGCGTCGCCCAGGTGACGACCGGCCTGCTTGAGCGAGGCCTGCTTGTTCATCGTGATGATCGGAAAGCCGCAGCACTTGCGCATGCCCGCGTACTCGATCACGGTGCCGCCGAGGGCTTCGATCAGCTGCTCGAGGTAGTGGTCGCGCGGGTGCTCGGCGTCGATGCCGAGGCGATTGCGAGGCCGCACGATGTAGCAGCCGTAGAACGGCCCCACTTTCAGGTTCGTCAGCGGACGCTTGACGAGCGAGGAGAGCTTGTCCAGTCCGATCTCCTCGACGAGCAGCCAAAGGAAGTTCTTGTTGGTGAACGGGTGGGCGGGATCTTTTTCATAAGCCAAGCCCTCGTCGGAGAGGGTCGAGTTCACGTGCGCCCTGTACTCGGCGCTCGAGTCAAGTCGCTCCTGGCACTCGCTCTGGGCGCCCTGACAGGTGGAGCAGATGTTCATCATCAACTCCGCTCCGTCCACCTGCTGGGCGAGCGCGAACGTGCGCGCGTTCAGCGTGTCGGCGAGCTCCTGGTTATGCTCGGCGATCACGCCGGCCCCGCAGCAGCTGGCGCGATCGAGCTGCACCAGCTCGATGTCGAGCAGCGGCGCCACCTTTGCCATCGAGCCGTGCAGCTCGGGTGTGAAGCCCCTGCTCACGCAGCCGGGCCAATAGGCGACCTTCATGTGTTGCTCCCTTCGCGTGCTCGAGCCATGCGGGTACGGGTCATGCGGGCGCCGACGCTCATGCGCTCGCCTCAGCTGCGGAGCCACCCTCGTTCACGCCGACGGCAACCGGCGTCTCGACGTCTTCATCCTCGCCTGAGACGTACAGGTTCAGCTCGTAGCGCTGAGGGCGACTCTCAACCGTGTTGTAGATCTTCTTCACCGCATCGAGGTCCCGTTTGGCGATCTTGTGGCCGAACAGCGCCAACTTGACGGTCATCTTGCGTCGCAGCAAGCCATAGAACGCGACGGGTAGTGAGCTCACGAGCTCCTTGCCCGCGGCCGGGTGGAACTTGCCAAACCACGAGTTGCCACCGTAGGAGCGCGGCAGCAGTTCGGCCTCGTGCAACAGCCCGTTGTCCTTGATGAGCGTCACGAACGCCTGCTCGTGGCGCTCGCCGTTGTTCTGATCGACGATGTGCTGGTCGTTGCCGGCGATCCGCCGCAGCCGCATGATCTGCCCCATCGGATTGACGTCCTTCGGGCAAGCCTCCACGCACTTGAAGCAGTGCGTGCAGTCGTAGATGCCCTGCGGGTCTTGCGACAGGTCGATCAAGCGCTCGCGCTGCTCTTCGTCGCGCGGATCGCCCACGAAGCGATACGCCTTGGCAAGCGCCGCCGGTCCGACGAAGCCGGGGTCGACCTCCATCGCAAGGCAGTCCGACACACACGCCCCGCACTGGATGCATGCCATCGACTGCGTGATGTCGACCATCGACTCGCGCGGCACGATGTGCTCGCGCTCGGGCTGCGGGCCCTCGTTGATCAGCCACGGGGTCACGCGCTGCACCTTCTTCCAGTGCACCGCGTCCATGTCCACGATCATGTCCTTGATCACGGGCATGTTGCCCATCGGCTCGACCTCGATCACGCCGTCCTTGCTCGACGCGCGCGCATGGTCCAGGTGCGTGTGGCAAGCCAGTCCCGGTTCGCCGTTGATGCGAACCCCGCACGAGCCGCAGATCGCCGCGCGGCACGAGCAGCGGATGCCGATCGAGCCGTCGAACTTCGCCTTGGCCTGCAGAATGCCCTCGAGCACCGAGCGGTGGGGCTCGAGCTCGATCGTGTGCTCATCCCAATACGGAGCCTCGCCCGACTCGGGGTCGTAGCGGCGCATGCGCAGCGTGAACTGCTCCGGCGGCTTGTGCGTTTCGGCCATCAGGCGCGCTCCTTCTCGGTCGGGCGATGCACGGTGGGCGGGGTGTCGGCGGTGAGGATCAAGACGCTGGGCACTCCGGTGGCGGCGAAGTCGAAGGACATCAGTATTTCCTCTCCTCCGGCTCCCACTGGGTCATCGTCACCGGCGAGTAGGACACCTCTGGACCGGCCCCGTCGAGGCTGATATCGATGTGCTTGAGCCACTCCTCGTCGTTGCGCTCCGGGAAGTCGGTGCGGAACTGGGCCCCGCGCGACTCTTTGCGCTCGATCGCCGCCACGACGGTGGCCTCGGCGCAGTCGAGCATGTAGCCGAGCTCGATCGCGCCGAGCACGTCCTGGTTGAAGACGGTGCCTTTGTCGTCGATGTAGGCGCTCTGCGCCTCCTCTTGCAGGCGCTTGACGATCTCATGGGCCTTGTCCAGGCCCTCCTGGTCGCGGTACACGGCAACGTACTGGTTCATCGTCTCGCCGAGCTCCTGCTTGATCTCCGAGACCCTGCGGCCCGTGCGTGGCCGCGCGATGATCGCGTCGATCATGTCCACGTCCTCGCGTAGCTGGGCGTCGCTCGAGTCGGGCAAGCTCATCGCCGCCGCCCGCGCCGCCGCGTGTTCGCCCGCGCGACGCCCGAAGATCAGTGTGTCGAGCAGAGAATTGGCGCCGAGGCGGTTGCCACCGTGCACCGACACGCATGCCACCTCGCCGGCCGCGTACAGGCCTTCGATCGAGGTGGCTCCGTTGACGTCGGTCTTGACGCCGCCCATGATGTAGTGCTGGCCCGGGCGGATCATGATCGGCTCACGGGTTATGTCCACGCCGGCGAAGTCCTTGCCGATGTTGACGATCTCGCGCAGCGCCTCCAAGGTGCGCTTGCGCGGCACCTTGGTGATGTCGAGGTAGATCCCGTCTTTGTTGGCCCCCACGCCGCGCCCCTCGAGAATCTCGGTCTGCTCGGCCCTCGAGACCACGTCGCGTGAGGCGAGCTCCATCTTGTTGGGTGCGTACTTCTCCATGAAGCGCTCGCCCTCGGAGTTGAGCAGCACCGCACCCTCGCCGCGGGCGCCCTCGGTGATCAACAGGCCGTTCTCGACAAGCGTGGTGGGGTGGTACTGCACCATCTCCATGTCCATCAGCGGCGCGCCGATGCGATAGGCCTGGGCGATCCCGTCGCCGGTCACGATCAAGGCGTTGGTGGTGGGGCTGTAGACCTGGCCGGCCCCGCCGCAGGCGAGGATCACGTTCTTGGCCTTCAAGACCTCCATGCGCCCCGAGCGAACGTCGCGCGCGACGACTCCGCTGCAACGCCCCGTGTCGTCCTGCAGGAGCGAGGTCACGAACCACTCCTCGTAGCGATCGACTTGTTCGTGATGCTTCATCAGCTGCTCGTAGAGCACGTGCAGGATCGCCTGGCCGGTGATGTCGGCCACGTAGGCGGTGCGCTTCATCGAGGCGCCGCCGAACGCGCGCAGGTCCAGTTCGCCCGAGTCGTTGCGGTGGAAGGTCACCCCGATGTGCTCCAGGTGCATGACCTCCTTGGGCGCCTCCGAGCACATGATCTCGATCGCGTCCTGGTCGCCGAGGAAGTCCGAGCCCTTGACTGTGTCGTACGCGTGCGATTTCCAGTCGTCGGCCACGTTGATAGCCGCATTGATCCCGCCGGCGGCGGCCACCGAGTGGGAGCGCACCGGATGAACCTTGCTCACGATCGCCACGCTCGAGCCTGCCTGTGCGGCGGCAAGTGCGGCGCGTTGGCCCGCGAGGCCTGCGCCGATGATCAATACGTCGTGTGCCGGCATGAGCTCCCTGGTGTGGTCGGAGGAGGAGGGCGATGGTGTGTCTGGCTGGACTCTATAACGCCGGGGCGGACGGGGCTATCGCCAAACGCCGCCGCTCCCGCATGCGCGTAGGACCCGGCAAAGAGCTGCCGCAACTCGTGTGGCGCGGGTTCTTGCGAAAGGACTCGCCTACGCGCGGGGAGCCGCCCATACGAGCCTCGCCCGTACGAGCCTCGCTTTACGAGCCGCCCGTATGGGCCTCGCCTTGGGAGCCGCCCTTACCAGCCTCGCTTTAGGAGCCGCCCGTACGGGCCTCGCCTTGGGAGCCGCCCATACGAGCCTCGCCTTACGAGCCGCCCGCAGGGCTGAGCGCCTGGCGGATTTGGGCGACGGTGACAGTGCCGCGCAGAACGCCGTCCGCGTCCACGGCCACCATCCCGCCGAGCCGGCCGAGGCCCTCGCTGCGCAACAGCGACTCCAACGGTTCCTGCTCGTCGATGCGCACCTGGAGATCCTGCTCGAGTACCTCGCCGACCTCGAGC
>DATHNH010000031.1:0-6482 GCA_035486255.1 Solirubrobacteraceae bacterium
CGCGCTGTGGGGTGTGTTCGGTATCTACTTCGCGGTGCGCGGCTTCTCGTGGGAGCAGTCGCGCAACTGAACGCGAGCAAAACCCCTGTCTAAGGCAAGGCCCCTGTCTAACGCAAAGCCCCCTGTCTAAGGCAAGGCCCCTGTCTAAGGCAAAGCCCCCTGTCTAAGGCAAGGCCCCCCTGCATAAGGCAAGGCCCCATCTAACGCAAAGCCTCATGCATAAGGCAAAGCCCCCTGTCTAACGCAAAGCCCCTTGTCTAGTACGCAGCCCTTGCCTAACGCGAAGTCCCTGCCCAAGCCCGACCAGCTCAACCCATCACTATTCTGATGGGATCTCCAATCGACCGGAGGGAAGCAAATGAAGCAGCTTGCCGAGGATGTCTACATGCTGAAGGGCTTCCCGCCGAATGCGATCAACGTATACGTGGCCGGGGACGTGCTGATCGACTCGGCCACGCGCCAGGCGGAGAAGCGCATCTTCAAGCAGATCGCCGGCAGGACCCTGACGGCGCATGCGCTCACTCACGTGCACCCCGACCACCAAGGATGTAGCCACGTGGTGTGCGAGCGACTCGGGATCCCGCTGTGGGTCGGCCAGGACGACGTGCCCGCGATGGAGAGCGCCGGGAGCGTGGTCGGCGCGAAGGCCCCTGCGTGGCTCAAACGCGTTCAGGAACGCTATTGGGTGGGGCCTCCCCACCCGGTGTCGCGCGCATTGCAAGAGGGCGACGAGGTAGCCGGCTTCGTCGTGCTCGACACCCCCGGGCACACGCGCGGCCACGTTTCCTTCTGGCGCGAGTCCGACCGCGTACTGATCCTCGGGGACGTGATCAACAACATGAACTTGATGACGGGCATCCCCGGGCTCAACGAGCCGCCCGCGTTGTTCGCAGTCGACCCGGCGCGCAACCGGGCGTCGATCCGCAGGCTTGCGGCGCTGCGTCCCGCGCTCGCGCTCTTTGGCCATGGTGCGCCTTTGCGCGACCCGGACAAGCTCGCCGACTTCGCGGCGCAGTTGCCGGCCTGAGCTAGGCGCGCCGTTCGTCGAAGCCCATGTGTTCGCTCACACCCCCCTTTTGCGAGCGCGTACCTAAAGGTTAGGTACCTAAATAAATCATCCGAGTCCAGGCAAAGGGGGTATCGAGACGCACCGCTCGTTTGAAAGACGTTCTAAATACGATCCCGCTCGATGACTGAGAGCATCTTCGTCGGCGACGGCGACCTATTCGTGCCGACCGAGCATGCGCGTGGCCCCTGGGACCCGCGCGCGCTGCACGGCGGTGCCCCGGCCGCGCTGATCGCGGCCGCTTTCGAGCGGATGCAGCCTGGCGCGGAGCTGCCATTCGCGCGCCTGTCCTTCGAATTTCTTCGCCCTGTGCCGATGGCGCCGCTGACGTTGAGCACGCGCATATCGCGACCGGGCCGCCGCGTGCAGGCGCTCGAGGCGGAGTTGAGCGCCGAGGGCGTGCCGGTGTGCCGCGCCAGCGCGCTGCGCCTGGTCCCAGTGCCCGGCGACTTGCCCGACCTGGCGCTCGCGCAAGTCGAGGCCGCGAGCTCGCGAACGATTGCGCCGGCGCAAGCCGGTGAGCACGTGCACTTCGCGCTCGACGATATGGAGCGCAAGAGCTTTGCCGCCACCGCGATGGAGATGCGTTTCCTGCGTGGGAGGCCGCTGACGGGCGAGCTACCCGAGCAGACCGCGGCGCCAGGCGAGCCGCCCGAGCAGAGGTCGACAAGAGAGCCACCTGGGTCAGATCCGTCGGCCGTCCATGTGCCTGGCGGCGAGGCGACGGTGTGGATGCGCTTGCGCCACCCGCTCTTGCCAGACGAGCCGTCGACCGCGCTCGCACGTGTGGCGGCCACCGCGGACTTCGGCAACGGGGTGGCGACGGTGCTGCCGTTTGACCGGTACCTCTTCATCAACGCGGACTTGACCATCTCACTCGACCGCCGCCCTGTCGGCGAGTGGGTGGCCCTGGATGCCCGCACGCTGCTTCATTCCAGCGGAATCGGCTGGGCCGAGAGCGTGCTGCACGACGAGCAGGGCCCGATCGGTCGCGCCACCCAAGCGCTCGTCGTACAGCGACGTTAGCGCAGCGGGCGTAAGCGCCGCTCCCCCGCCCGTGCCCGACTGCCTGATCACGGCACCGGCGATGGCGCGCAGTCCCACCCGCCCTACATCTGAGGTCGAGCTGGGCCGCTGGAGGGCGAGGCGATCTCGAACTCGGGCAGGTTGTTGCCCTCTTCGAGCTCGTTGAGCTCGCCCTCGCGCTCTTGGAGGTATGCGCGCAGGGCCTTCTCAAGGCCCTTGCCACGACGAAAGCCCTCGAACATCTCATGCACCGGCAGCTCGGGATCGTCGAGGCGACCGACGATGCCCTTCAGCTCCTCATAGCCTTGCTCGAAAGTAATCTGCTCGCGCGCGTTCGCGCCCTCCCCCCCGCCGGTCGCCGGCGACGCCGTCCGTGCCCCCCCTGCGCCCTCCAGTCCAGGCTCTACCACATCGGCGGCCTGCGGCTCGGGCTCTCCCCTTACGGCGCGCAACGCCAGATCGTCGGTCGGCTCGAACATGATCGCCTGCGACTGTGCGCTTTCGCTCATGGATGCTCCTCTCGTGTGACGTCGGTGATCGTAGCGGTAGCCTCGCCGTCGGCGAAGCTCAACGCGAGCGTGTCGGCCAGTCGCAGGTCGGCGACGCTCTTGACGCAGTCGCCTTGCGCGTTGGTCGCCATCACCCATCCGCGTCGGCGAAAGTCCTTCGCATCTATGAGCGCACCGAGCCCCGCCACGCGCTCCACATGACGCGCGAGCAGGCGCCCTGCCGCCGGGCCGAGCCTGTTCGCGTCGCGGTCCACGGCCTGGCGCTGCATGACGACGCGCCGGCGCAGCTCGCGCATCGCTTCGGCCGAGCGACGGTCGAGCGCGGCAATCAGGTCCAGGCGCTTGCGCGTGACGCGCGTGCGCGAGCCGTGCAGCAGCTCCCCCATCCGCTCCACCATCGCCCGTGGACGGTCGAACACGCGTGCAAGCGCCGTACGGTGGCGATCGAGCTGCTCCAGCAGGTCGGCTGCCGAATGACGGATGGCGAGCTCGGCTGCCTTCGCCGGCACCGGCGCACAAGCCGCCGCCACGTGGTCGCAATTGGGACGATCCTTGGTGTGGCCGATGCTCGTTATGACCGGCACCGCGCAAGCGAAGATGGCTCGGCACAGGCGCTCGTCGTCGAATGCGAGCAGGTCGGCGGTCGAGCCGCCGCCGCGGGCCACCACGATCACATCTACATCCTCGACGGCCTGGAGACGTCCGAGCGAATCGATCACCGAGCCGACCGCGTGCACCCCCTGGACCGAGGCTGCGCAGAAGAGTATGTCCTGCGGTGGAAAGCGCCGGCGCAAGGCCTGGATGACGTCGACGTTGGCGTCGCCCCGTGCCGCGATCACGCCGATGCGCCGCGGGAACGCGGGCAATGGCTTGCGCCTATCGGGATCGCAAAGCCCGTCGGCCTGTAGGCGGCGCAGCGTCTCGGCGCGACGGCGCAGCAGCTCGCCGTCCCCGGTCGGACGGACACGGTCGAGGACGAGCTTGGTGGCCCCCCGAGGGGCGTAGAAGCTGACGCGCTCATAGTGGGCCTGGACGAGATCGCCCTGTGCGGGAAGCGGCTGACAGTGCGAAGCGCGCCCCTTCCAGATGCAGGCGTCGAGACTGGCGGACTCGTCGGCAAGCGTCAGATACACATGTCCCGACGAGCGGTGCACGCTGATCGAGGTGACCTCCCCCTCGATCCAGCCGTCGCCGAGCGCACGCAGGGCCGCGTTGATGTGACCGGCGACCTGGGCGACGGACAGTGCGCTATCGGTCTGTGCGTCGGTCGCTCGAGTCACGGCCCACAAACGTTAAATGCCGCTCCGGCGCGAACCTCGAAGATCGATTGGGAAAGGCTCGGCCAGCGACGCGAGCACGTGGTCCGGGTTGGCGGCCTTCAGCTCGTCGACGTCATAGCGGCCGCTGGCGACTCCGACGGATACAGTCCCGACGCCCTTGGCTGCGGCGATATCGAGCGGCGTGTCGCCTACGACGAACACCTCGCGGAGGTCCAGGTCGCCGCCGAGCAGTCGCTCACCGCGCTCGACCGCGGCTCGCGTCAGCGCAACCCGATCCTCGGAGTCCGAGCCGTAGCCGCCGACGAGGAAGAAATGGTTCAGCTGGGCGCGTCCGAGCTTGGCGTGAGCCGCCGCTTCCAGTCCGCCCGTGGTCAAGCCGACGGCGACTCCGGCACGGGTGAGGTCTTCGAGCAGGCTCCGTACACCGTCGAGCACGCGATAATCCTCGGAGGAGGCAACAAAGTCAGGCAGCACGGCCTGGTAGCCGGCCATCAGTTGCGTGAGCTCGGCGTCGGTGGGCTCACGCTCCATCACCTGCTTGAACGTCGCGCGTCCGATCGCCGGGTCGGTCATTCCCGCGGTCGAGTGTTCGGCGATGTCGACGCTCATGCCGTATAGACGCTCAAACGCCCATGCCCAGCTGCGAGCACCGGCGCCACCCGTATCGATCAGGGTCCCGTCGATGTCGAACAGGATCAGCTTCGCTTGGGTCATTCGCTCATTGTCCTACGCGGGGTGGCGGCAGGCTCCTCTACTCCCTGTGAGCCGGCATACGCACGATCGGACTGTGTATCGGCCAACCTCGCGTATGAGCCGACCATGCGGGTATGGGACAGCGGCATGTGTGCGCGACGACGATACGCGTATCGGTAGATGTGGCAACGACAGGCATCGGACTAACCCCTAATAGTTGCGTGTGCAAACATCTGTTATAAGATGCGTGTCAGGCGATTGGACTGTGCTCGCAAGTCGCTTGCGCGTCTGCCACTTGTTGAAACCCACCACAAAGGAGAGCTCCGATGTCCGACACCTCTGTTGCCACCGCTGCCGCTGCCACTGCCCCACTGCCCACCGGCACGTGGAGGGTCGATCCGATCCATTCGAGCGTTGAGTTCCACGTCAAGCACCTAGGCATCGCCACCGTCAAGGGCCAGTTCAAAGAGTTCGAGGGGACCCTCGAGATCGATGACGCCGGCGCTCGCGCCTATGGGACTGTCGAGGTCGCAAGCATCGACACACGCGAGCCACAGCGTGACGATCATCTGCGCTCAGCCGACTTCTTCGAGGTCGAGAGCTTTCCCCAGATCACCTTCCGATCGACCGCGATCCGTCCGCTCGACAACGACGAGTTCGAAATCGACGCGGACCTCACGATCCACGGCGTCACGAATCGCCTCACGCTCAAGGCGGTGTTCGAGGGCGCCGAGACAGACCCGCAGGGCAACGACCGCGTCGGTGTCTCTGCCAGCGCGCAGATCAGCCACGGCGACTACGGCATGAAGTTCAACGCGGCGCTCGGCTCCGGCAACGTCGTTGTCAGCGACAAGGTCAAGATCCTTGTGGACGTGAGCGCGGTCAGGCAGGCCTAGGCGCAGGACCTCGAGGACATGTCTGCCTGCACCGATCTGCCTGCACCGCCGCGAGCGTCGCACGAGAAGCTCGTAGGACAGGCAGTCGCGTGTCAGCTCGTATTTGGTTGCGACGCCGATCAAGGCCGCAGCGTCGCCGATGCTGCGGCCTTCGGCTCGAAACTCAGCGAATGAACACGCCGCCCAGCGCCTCGTCCACCGCGGCGAGCGTCTGGGCGTCGAGCGTCACTCCCGCCGCAGAGGCATTCGCGCGCACCTGCTCGGGTCTGCTCGCACCGACGATTGCCGAGGCGACGTTTGACTGGCGCAAAACCCAGGCAAGTGCCAGTTGGGCCATCGTGAGACCGGCACCGTCGGCAACAGGCCGCAAGCGCTGTACCGCTTCGAGCACCGGTTCCTGGATCAGTCGGTCTATGAAGCCGCTCATGCTGTCGCTCCCGGCACGCGAGTCGGCCGGTGGCGGCTCGCCCGGGCGGTACTTGCCGGTGAGCACTCCCTGGCCAAGTGGCGACCACACGATCTGAGAGATGCTCTCGCGTTCGCACAGCGGGATCACCTCGACCTCTGGCTGGCGCCACAGCATCGAGTACTGGGGCTGGCTCGAGACCCACTTCGAGACACCCGCCAGCGCGAGTGACTCCTCGATTCGCGCGACCGGCCACTCGCTGAAGCCGATGTGGCGCGCCTTGCCCTGCTCGACCACTTCGGTGAGAGCCTGCATCGTCTCCTGCAGTGGAGTGTCCTCGTCATAGCGGTGGCACTGGTAGAGATCGACGTAGTCGGTGCGCAGCCGCTTCAGCGAAGCGTCGATCTGCTTATGGATCTGAGCCGCTGAAAGACCCCTGTCGGTAGGCGACATCTGGAAATAGACCTTCGTGGCAAGCACATAGGAAGAGCGCTCGTAGCCTGAGAGGACCTCCCCCAGCAGCTCCTCCGAGGCGCCTTGCCCGTAGACGTTGGCGGTATCGATGAAGTTGATCCCCTCCTCGAATGCCGCCCTCACACATGCCTC
>DATHNH010000032.1:0-11106 GCA_035486255.1 Solirubrobacteraceae bacterium
TTGCGGTAGGCCTTCTTGATCTCCTCAGGAGTCGCCTTCTTGTCGACCCCGAGCGTCTTGTAGTAATCGGGACGGGTTGCCATATGGCCTACACCTCTACGCGGCCACGAGCACGCGTGCCGGTCGAAGGATCGTCTCGCCCATGCGGTAGCCGTCCTGGTAGACCTCGGCGACGGTGCCGCTGACAGCCCCCTCGACGGGCTGCTGGGCCATCGCTTCCTGTTGGTTGGGGTCAAATGGCTCCCCGAGCGGAGCAAATGCCTCGATGCCGACGCGAGTGAGCGCAGCCGCTATCTCCGCGCGCACGAGGCGCACGCCCGCAAGCAAGGGATCCTCGGCCTCGGCCGCCTCGATTGCGCGGTCGAGGTTATCCAGCGCAGGCAGGAGCTCCTTGGCGAGTTTTGCCACGCCACGATCCTGCGCCTGCGCTGCATCGCGCGCGACGCGCTTGCGGTAGTTCTCGAAATCGGCCTGGGTGCGCTGGGCGAGCGCGAGGTACCGATCGCGCTCGGCAGCGGTCTTCACAATCTCGTCGAGCTCGCCCTCGATGGCCTCGCCGTCGAGATCCTCTTCCACTTCAGCTTCGGTGGCAGGCTGGGCCTCGACGGCCGGCGAGGCCTGAGCCTCGCCGCTGTCGGGTGCTGAGTGCGTCCCGGGGACGCCGGTTGTGTGCGACTCGGTGTCGGTCATCGAGGTCAGCTCTTGCCCTCGTCGACCACCTCGGCGTCGACGACGTCCTCCTCGGCGGAGGCTCCGTCGCCCGAAGCCTCGGCGCCCGCGCCGTCGCCCGAGGCGGCAGTCTCGGCCTGAGCCTTCTGGTATATCGCCTCGGAGACGGCGTGGAAAGCCGTCTGCAGGGCTTCGGTACGCACGTTGATAGCGGCCGGGTCCTCGGCCTCCAACGACTCGCGCACCTCCTTGATCGCCTCTTCGATGCGACCCTTGGAGTCGGCGTCGACCTGGTCGCCGAGATCGGCCAGCTGACGCTCGGCCTGGTAGGCGGCGTTCTCGCCGTTGTTGCGTGCCTCGGCCAGCTCGCGCGCCTTGCGGTCCTCCTCGGCGTGCGACTCGGCGTCGGTGACCATCCGCTTGATCTCATCCTCGGAGAGCCCGGAGCCTGCCTTGATCTCGATCTTCTGCTCCTTGCCAGTGCCGAGGTCCTTCGCCGACACGTTGAGGATGCCGTTGGCGTCGATGTCGAACGCCACTTCGATCTGCGGTATGCCACGCGGCGCCGGCGGGATGCCGGTGAGCTGGAACTTGCCGAGCGACTTGTTGTACTGGGCCATCTCGCGCTCGCCCTGCAGCACGTGGATCTCAACCGAGGGCTGGTTGTCCTCGGCGGTCGAGAACACCTCGCCCTTGCGCGTGGGTATCGTGGTGTTGCGCTCGATCAGCTTTGTCATGACGCCACCCTTGGTCTCGATCCCGAGCGTCAACGGTGTCACGTCGAGCAGCAGCACGTCCTTGACATCACCGGCGAGCACACCCGCCTGGATGGCGGCACCGACGGCAACCACCTCGTCGGGATTCACACCGCGATGCGGATCCTTGCCGGTCAGCTCCTTGACCTTCTCCTGCACGGCGGGCATGCGCGTCATGCCGCCGACGAGCACGATGTGGTCGATCTCCTTGACCCCCTTGTCCTTCGCGTCGTCGATCGCCTGGCGCACGGGCGCCACGACGCGATCGAGCAGCGCGGAGGTCAGCTCGGCGAGCTTGGCCCGCGTGAGGCGCGTGTCGAGATGCTTGGGACCGGAGGAGTCGGCCGTGATGAACGGCAGGTTGATCTGCGTCTCTTGAGTTGTGGACAGCTCGATCTTGGCCTTCTCTGCGGCCTCGTAGAGACGCTGCAGCGCCATCGGATCGGCGCTGAGATCGATGCCCTGGTCGCGCTTGAAGTCAGCCACGAGCCAATCCACGATCGCCTTGTCGAAATTGTCGCCGCCGAGATGATTGTCGCCGGCAGTGGACTTGACCTCGAACACGCCGTCGCCGATCTCCAGCACCGACACGTCGAACGTACCGCCGCCGAGGTCGAACACGAGGATCGTCTGGTCTGACTCCTTGTCGAGGCCGTAGGCGAGAGACGCTGCCGTGGGCTCGTTGATGATGCGCTTGACCTCGAGGTTGGCGATCTTGCCAGCGTCCTTGGTCGCCTGGCGCTGGTCGTCGTTGAAGTAGGCCGGAACGGTGATGACCGCAGAGTCGACCGTTTCGCCGAGGTAGGCTTCGGCGTCGGTCTTGAGCTTCTGCAGGATCATCGCGCTGATCTCCGGCGGCGAGTACTGCTCACCGGGGGAGGAGGGTGGGGCCTTCACTTCGACGCGCGCGTCGCCGTTGGGCCCGGAGACGACCTTGTAGGGGACGATCGACTCCTCCTCGCGGACCTCGCCCTCCTTGCGGCCCATGAAGCGCTTGATCGAGAAGACGGTGTTCTGCGGGTTGGTGACGGCCTGTCGCTTGGCGACGGTGCCGACGAGTCGCTCACCGGAGGCGGTGAAGGCGACTACAGAGGGAGTGGTGCGGCCGCCCTCGGCGTTCTCGATGACGGTGGGCTCGCCACCCTCGAGCACAGCCATGCACGAGTTCGTTGTGCCGAGGTCGATGCCAATGGTCTTGCCCATGGGTTGATGCTCCTTGCGTTAGGCGTGGTTCAAAAATCTAAGTGCGAGAGTAGCAGATTATCTGCACCCGTCAAGTAGCGGCATCGTGCGTGGACGCTGCCTAGTTTGCTTACCCACTGCCTTCACCAAACACACCCCCCTTGTCCAACACACCCCCCTTGTCCAACACACCCCAGGTCGACACGTACCAACAAATAGCGGCGCCCGGCGTGCGCAGGGCGCCCATATCGAGCATCGCCGCCACGAGCCGCGCGCGCGGATTTGCCGGAGCCCCCCCACGCGGGCGCGCCACGCGGTAGCGTTTAGCCATGAATCTCCCCCGGCCACAGCTGCCGGCAGGACCGATCAAGCCAAAGCTGCGCGGCGTCTCACACCAGTACGCGTTCTTCGTCTCGCTGGCCTGCGGCGTGGCGCTGATCCTGGCCGCGTCGAACGGACGCGCGCGCCTTGCCGCGAGCATCTACGCGGCGGCGGTGTCAGCCCTGCTCGGCACTAGTGCGCTCTATCACCGGGTGACGTGGCGACCGACGGCACGGCGCTGGATGCGGCGTCTGGATCACTCGATGATCTTCGTGCTGATAGCCGGCACCTATACACCCGTGGCCCTGCTTGCGCTCAAAGGGTCGCTGGCAAGCACAATCCTGATCGTGCTGTGGGCCGGGGCGCTCGGCGGGGTCGTGTTCAAGCTGCTGTGGATCGACGCGCCGAAGTGGTTGTTCGCCAGTGTCTATGTAGCGCTCGGCCTGGTATCGGCAGCCGTGTTCGGTGAGCTACCGGCGACGATCGGCTGGCTCGGCGTGGCGGGGTTGGCCACGGGCGGGCTGCTGTACGTGCTTGGCGCGATCGTGTACGCCAGCGGACGACCGAATCCATGGCCGAAGGTGTTCGGCTATCACGAGATATTTCACGCGCTCGTGATCGCGGCGGCGGCACTGCAATACGCGGTCATCGCCTTCGCGGTGCTGCCCCGCGGCTGACCGCTTCCACCTCGGTGAACAGCGCACGGCTGGGACACATTCGCGCAAGCGCGCATTCCTCGCAGGCCGGTTTGCGTGCGTGACAGGTCCGCCGTCCGTGGCGCAATAGATTCACATGGAGCTCGAGCTCCTGGCCGGGCGGGGTGAGCGCCAACATCTGGTCGTGCAGCTCCTCGAAAGGAGCCCCCGGACGAAACAGGCCGAGGCGCGTACCGACGCGCGAGACGTGCGTGTCGACCGGCACGTCGTGCAGGCCATAGGAAAACAGCAGAACGCAGGCGGCCGTCTTGCGCCCGACGCCGGGCAGCGCGCACAGGAAGTCGCGGCTGCGCTCGACGGGTGCGGTGCACATCCACTCGAGCGACAGAGGATCGGCATGATGAGCTGCCTGACACGACGCCGACTCCGCCGCGCCAGACGCCGCACGGACCTCCGCGGAGTGGGCGATCGCCGCACCAGACGCCGCGTACACCTCCGCGGAGTCGGCGATCGCCGCAAGGATCGCCTGGATGCGCGCGGACTTGACCTTGGAGATGCCACCCGGGCGGATTGCCTCCTCGACCGCCGAGACCGGTGCGGCCAGCACGGCCGCATAGTCGATCGGTCGGGCGGACGGGATGGGGGAGTCCGAACCCCCGAAGCGCTCGTGCAAACGCAGGAAGGCGACATCGCGGTTGCGGTCATTGGTGCTCTGCGAGAGCACCGTCAGGATCAGCTCGTCGAGCGGGCGCCCGTGGGGCGCCATGCGGGGGACGCCATATATCTCGCGCAACCGGTCGCGTATGCGCAACACACGCGCACGGGCCGGGCGCTTCCAGCCTTTGGGTGACACCCGGCTACGGTAGCTGCCGGCACGCGCGCCCGTCAGGCCCTGGCCGCGAGCGTCACATGCACCTCCTCGCCCTGCTTGGTCAGGACCCAGGCGTTGGGCGCGCCCGTGCCCGGCCCGATGCTCTTGTTGAAGACGAGCCCAAGCTTCTCCAGGCGTGCCAGCAGCTTGGAAATCTGGCCCTGGTCGTCGACGCCGGCGCGTTCGGCGACGCGCCGATTGGACTCGCCCGGCTGCGCGGCCACCGCCAAGAGCACGCGCACCGTGCGGTAGGTGAGCCGCATGTCCAGCTGGCTGAGAGTGTCACGCTCGACTCGTCGGGCCTTGACGGGGGCCTTGGGGACTGGCCTGGAAAGCTCCTTGCGGGCAGCCGCCGGACCCAGGTAAGGGAGCACGATCATGCTCGCGAGCGCACCGGTGAGCTCGACGAAGGAACCCGAGCCGGCTCGCAGGAGTCGTGAGTGCAGTATCGAGAAGATTCCGCCGACCAGACACTCCGCGGTCAGCGCCGGCAGCTGCTTGCCGGAGCCCGACTCGGCGTTTGCCCGGTCCACGAAGACGATGATTTCCTCGAGCACGTCTCGACGTCGCGACAGCGCGCTGTCTCCAGCCGCGAACGACTCTACGATCAGCAGCCGGCCAGTGGTGCGCTCGGCGTCCAGGAATGTGAGCAGCGCTGTGAGAGCGCCCCTCATGCGATCCACCCATCGCGCCGTCTCGTCGTAGCCATCGAGCACGTAGCGGGAAGCTCGCGCGACGCCCTCGTCGAAGGCCTCCAGGAAGCACTCCTCGCGATCGCGATAGATCTCGTAGAAAGTGCGGCGCGACACGCCGGCGCGCTCGACCACGTGTGCGACGGTGACGTTGGCCGCGCCGTAGTCGGTGCACACCTCGATCATCGCTGCGAGCAAACGCGCGCGTTGGATCTCGGTTACGCGCTCGCGCCCAAGTTCGTGTGTCGCACCCTGGCTTCCGTAGCGCGCCACCCGACCGCGCGTCGTCGTGGTGATGCCTGACGGCGTCCGTCGTCTGCCCGCCATCTCGTCTTCTTCCTTGCTTTGGCTTTGGCGTCGTGTTTGGGGCAGCCGGTGACGTCTATCGGTGTCGCGACGTAGGTACTCGCGCCGCTCTCCACACAAATGAGACCTTCGACGGCTCGCGGGCCAACACGTCGAAGACGCGCGCCAATCTAAACCACAACTGGCAGATTGTCAATCCACTGTTCATAAAGGTCGTATGTCGCTGTCGCTCTATCTACAGGGATACGTCGATCCAGCCGCGCGGCGGAACCCAGGGGCGGTCGCTATATCCTCACGAGGTGCATCCGGTCAGCGAGAGCAACGGCGAAATCGAGACGCCGTTTGGGGAAAGCGGCGGCTTGCCCGTTTTCTGGCGCAGTGCGCCCTCGGAGAACCCCGGCGTCGCGCCGGTGCTCTACCTGCACGGCGTGCCGACCAGCTCCGAAGATTGGATCGCGCCGCGCGTGCACCATGGCAGCCGGCCGTTGTGGAAGCGTTGGTGGAGGCGCAAGCGCAGCACGGACGATTGGCTGCAGGCACCTCTGTACGAGAATGGATTCCTGGAACGCACAGGCGGTCTCGCGCCCGACCTCCCGGGCTTCGGGCGCTCAGGCAAGCCCGGCTACCTGACGTACACGATCGACGAGTACGCGAGTTTCGTCGAGCGCTTCCTCGACATGCTCGAGGTCGAGCGCGTGCGCCTGGTCGTGCACGACTGGGGCTCGGTCGGCCTCGCCTTCGCACAGGCCCGTCCCGAGCGAATCGAGCGACTCGTGGTGAGCAACGCGGTGCCCCTGCTGCCCGGCTATGAGTGGCATCGCACCGCGCGGTTGTGGCGCACGCCCGTGCTGGGCGAGCTTGCGATGGGAGCGACCTCGCGCCGGCTGATGCGCCGCTCGACCGCCGAGGCGAGCGCAAGCCGCAAGCCGCTTCCCGAGGCATGGATCGATTCTGTGATGCGCTATTTCGATCAGGGTACGCAGCGAGCGATCCTGCGCCTCTACCGCAGCTCCCCGAGCGAGGTGCTCGAGCGAGCCGGTAAGCACCTGTCGACGCTCGACATGCCTTCGCTGGTCGTGTGGGGGTTGCGCGATCCCTTCATCCCGGTGCGCTTCGCACACGCTTACGCGCAGGCTCTGCCAGGTAGTGAGCTCATCGAGCTTGCGGACGCGGGGCACTGGTGGTGGCTGGATCGTCCCGATGCGATCGAGCGGGTCGCCGAGTTTCTGAGCGCGGCTTGAGAGCGAACCGGATGTCGACGCGCAACTCGAGCACGACATATCGGGGGCTTCGAGAGCGCGGGGGGCAAACGCCGGCTCGACTCGCTCACCCCTGGGCGCTCGCGCTGGTGGTGGCGATCCCGCTGACGGGGATCTATTTGCTCGCCGCGCCTCCGGCCGGCGACCTGGCGGCTGCCACATACCGCAGCGCGCTTTTCGGACGGGTTGGCTTTACGACTTGGGACACCGGTTGGTATGCGGCCCATGGTCATTGGCTGCCGAGCTACTCGCTGCTGTCGCCCGCTCTGGGCTGGCTGCTCGGCGTGCACATGCTGCTCGTCCTGTCGGCCATCGCCGCGTGCGTGCTGTTCGGGATGATCGCGCGACAGGCATTCAGCGCCGGGGGGGCGCGCATCGCCGCCGTGACATTCGCCGTCGGCTTCTGCGTGGAGCTGCTCTCTGGGCGCGTGCCCTACGACCTGGGCTTTGCGATCGGACTCGGGGCCGTGCTCGCGCTGATGCGAGGCGCGACGCCGCTTGCACTGGCGCTGGCCGTGGGCACCAGCGTGGCCAGTCCCGTTGCAGGCGCCTTCCTCGCAATGGCGGGCGTGGCCGGCGGGCTTGCCGGGGCTTTCGAAAAAAGAGGCAGTCCCCGCGCGCGCAGAGCAAGCGCAAACGAGCACGACACTCCCCGCCTCGCCATGGACCGGCTCAGTCGTCACTGCTTCGCACTCACCGCCACGTCTCTCACGCCGATCGCCGTGCTCAGCCTGGCCTTCCCGGAAGGCGGCTATGAGCCCTTCGCGCCATCACTCTTCTGGCTGAGCCTCGGCGGCGTGCTGCTGATCGCCCTGTTGCTTCCACAAGGGGCCTTGAGCGAGCGAGCGCGCCGAATCGTGCGCATCGGAGCCGCCCTCTACGCGCTGGCGCTGATCGGCTCGTTTGCGATCGCCACGCCCCTCGGTGGCAATGTCGCGCGCCTCGGGCCGCCACTTGCGGCGCCGTTGCTCGCGGGGGTCCTGTGGGAGCACAGACGCGTGGCTCTGTTGGCGCTCGCGCCGATGCTCGTGTACTGGCAGCTGGTGACCCCGATCGACGACGTGGCGGCAAGCGCGGGGAACCCGTCGGCGAGCGCCTCCTACTATGCGCCGCTGCTCTCGGAGCTGGAGCAGCTGCGCCGCGGAAGGCCGACGATCGTCGAGGTGCCGCTCACGGAATCGCACTGGGAAGCGGCATACCTCGCGGGGCACGACGGAGTCTCGTTGGCGCGTGGCTGGGATCGTCAGCTCGATACCCGCTACGCGGCGCTGTTCTACCGCCCGACGCTCAGTGCCTCCGCCTACTACGCGTGGCTCCTGGAAAACAAGGTCTTCTATGTGGCGTTGCCCGACACGACGCTCGACAGCGCCGGGCGCCTGGAGGGCAAGCTGGTCGCCCACGGACTGCCCTATTTGCGCGAGCTATGGCACTCCGAGCACTGGCGTCTCTACCGGGTGATGGGCTAGGCTTGCTCGATGGTCGCTCGGCTCAGGAGCTCACGGGTACCCTGGCGGACCCTGCAGGCGCGCGTGATGCCGAACGGATGGCTCGACCTGCTGCGCCAGGTCGCGCTGGTCGGGGTGGCCTACGGGGCCTACAGCCTCGTGCGTGGACTCGTCTCCGGCGACACCACGACCGCTTTTCAGCATGCGCGCGACTTGATCGGATTGGAGCGCTCGCTGCACGTATTCGTCGAGCCGAGCATCCAAGCCTGGGCGTCAAGCAGCCACCTGCTGATGGACTTCTCGAGCTGGCTGTACGTGAACGCGCAAACGTCGATCACGTTCGGCGCGCTCATCTACCTGTACCTACGCCACAACCGCTCGTTCTACTTCGTGCGCAACATGTTCGCGATCGCGATGCTGATCGCGTTGGTGGGGTATGCCGTGTTCCCGACGGCGCCGCCACGCTTCCTGCCGGAGTGGGGCTTCATCGACTCGGTGTCGGACCTCACAGGGGTGCACGTATCGCACGCCAGCGCGTCGATGAACGCGCTGTTCAATCCCTATGCGGCGGTGCCATCGATGCACGTGGCGTTCGCCTTGATGATCGGCTGGCCGCTCGCGAGACTCTCGCGCACACGCTTGGCGTCCGTGCTGTGGCGGCTGTATCCACTGCTGATCGCGTTCGTGATCATCGCCACCGCCAACCACTTCATCATCGACGCACTGCTTGGGGCGCTTACGGCGGGCGTGTCCGCGCTTGGCGCGCGTCGCCTGGCTAGGATCAGGCCGGCCGCGTGGCGCTTCGGTCCGGAGCCCGCGGGAGCCGGGTAGGGTTCGCCGCCGCAGTCGATGTCCGCCACCGTCACATGCAGCCATCTGCCTCCCTGCCCTCCCCGCTGCGCCACCTGTCCTGCATAGATGCCACCCTCTCCTCCCTCGCATAGGCAACCGGCGCTGCGCAGACGCCCCCGCGGCGGCCAAAGTCGCGCACGTCGCAACGGGCGGGCGGCGCTGACAGGCGCTCAGCGGCGCGAGATCGTGCGCGAGCGGCTGATCGAGTCGCGGCTGACGCCTAACGCCATCTCGCTGACCGGCCTGGCGCTGAACGTCGTGGCGGCCGTGCTGGTTTGGGAGCGGTTCTACTTCCTCGGCGGGATCGCGTTCGTGGTCGGCTCGGTGATGGACACGCTCGATGGGCGCTACTCGCGCATGTCCGGCAAGGGGACGCCGTTCGGGGCATTCCTGGACTCCACGCTCGACAGGATCGAGGAGGGGATCGTGCTGACCGCGGTGGCAGCGGACTTCGCCCGCGAAGGACGCTCGGGAGCCGCGGCGGCGGTCGTGGTGGCGGTGCTTGCCTCGCTGATGGTGTCCTACACGCGAGCGCGAGCGGAGGCATTGGGAGTCGAGTGCAAGGTGGGGATCGCCACGCGACCGGTGCGCGTCGTGATCCTCTCGATCGGCTTGATCTTCGCGAAGGGCGCCTCGCTCGGAGACTTCAGCCTGCTGGGGCCGGCCGTGTACGTGCTGGCCGCGCTGAGCGTCGTCACGGTCGCCCAGCGCGTGTTGCACGTCAAGCGCGCGCTGTCCCAGCCGACATGAGCATCGAGCCGACTTGAACATCGAGCCGGCATGAACATCGGTGCGCCGGCCTGGCGCACCGAGCGCCAGCCGGCATCGTGGGGGGCACCGGCGGAGCCCGCGAAAAGCGGAGCCGATCCAAACCACGGTCTGTCACCTAAGACTCGTGGCGGGGTAGTCTCCCCGGACCTCCACAAAGGACAGAGCAACTAGATGAGCACTCAACAGAGCAACGGCGGCGCCTCCAGCAACGGCAAGGCGCGCTATCAAGACGAGAAGGTCAGGGTCGCGATCATCGGCGTCGGCAACTGTGCCTCGGCCTTCGTGCAAGGCGTGCATCACTACCGAGACGCCGACCCCAAGCAGCTCGTGCCCGGGCTGATGCACGTGGACCTCGGCGGCTACCACGTGCGCGACATCGAGTTCACGGCGGCGTTCGACATCGACGCCACCAAGGTCGGCAAGGACCTGGGACAGGCGATCTGGGCGGGACAGAACAACACGATCAAGTTCGCCCAGGTGCCCAAGAAGCTCGGCGTGAACGTGTACCGCGGCATGACCCACGACGGCCTCGGCAAGTACCTGAAGGAGAAGATCACCAAGGCTCCCGGCCCGACCGCCGACATTGTCGGAATCCTCAAGGACACCAGGACCGACGTCGTCGTCTCATACCTGCCGGTGGGCTCCGAGCAGGCCACCAAGTGGTACGTCGAGCAGATCCTCGAGGCCGGCTGCGGCTTCGTCAACTGCATCCCGGTGTTCATCGCCGGCGAGAACTACTGGAACGACCGCTTCGTCAAGGCGGGCCTGCCGATCGTCGGCGACGACATCAAGTCCCAGGTCGGCGCGACGATCGTGCACCGCACCCTCGCACGCCTGTTCCACGACCGTGGCGTCAAGCTGCTGCGCACCAGCCAGCTGAACGTTGGCGGCAACATGGACTTCTACAACATGCTCGAGCGCGAGCGCCTCGAGTCCAAGAAGATCTCCAAGACCAACGCGGTCACCTCGATCATGGGCCACACGCTGCCCAAGGACGACGTCTACATCGGCCCGTCGGACTACGTGCCGTGGCTGACCGACCGCAAGTGGGCCCACATCCGCCTTGAGGGCCAGGCCTTCGGCGACGTGCCGCTGCAGCTGGAGACAAAGCTCGAGGTCTGGGACTCGCCGAACTCCGCCGGCATCGTCACCGATGCCGTCCGCTGCTGCAAGCTCGCGCTGAACCACGGCGTCGCCGGTCAGCTCGACGGTCCCAGCTCCTACCTGATGAAGTCGCCGAAGAATCAGCGTCCCGACGACGAGGCACGTGAGGCGACCGAGGAGTTCATCGCCAAGTACTCGCGAGTTCAGGCCGTGCAGCCCGACC
>DATHNH010000033.1:0-5237 GCA_035486255.1 Solirubrobacteraceae bacterium
GTAGACCTCGCTGGTGGAGGCGATCAGGAACCGGGCGCGATGCTTCTTGGCCAGGCCCAGGGTGTGGTGCGTCCCGTAAGACCCGACCTTCAGGGTGTGCAGCGGGAGGCGCAGGTAGTCGATCGGGGAGGCCGGCGAGGCCAGGTGGTAGACGAAGTCGACGGGCTCGTCGATCTGGTACGGCTCGATGATGTCGATTGTGAGGTGGCGAAACCGCTCGGGATCGCGGATGTGCTCGATGTTCGCGAGCGAGCCGGTCTCGAGATTGTCGACGCAGATCACGCGGTGCCCGCGAGCGAGCAACTCATCGCACAGATGCGAGCCGAGGAAGCCGGCGCCGCCAGTGACCAGACACGTTGACATCGCAGCGCAGTATAAGGCCGTAGGCTGGTTCTGCTCGGCGCGGAGCGGGCAATCGTGAGCGCCGACGCGGGCCGCGATTCGGGGCGCGCCGCGGATCTGCTCTCGCGAAGACACGCCCCGATTCCCCCTCGCGCCGGGTTCTGTCCCACCCCAGTCCATATGATCCAGTGCGCATCATGAGCCGTGACAAATCACAGGGCGAGCAACAGGAGCGCCTGACGGTCGCCCCGATCGTGGGTCCCGAGGACCCGCGCCGCTTCACCGACTCGGGAATCGAGATCGAGGGCCTCTACAGCGAGGACGACCTGCCGGCGGAGCTGGACTTGGGAAGCCCGGGAGATTTTCCGTACACGCGTGGGGTCCACCGTGAGATGTACCGCAAACAGACGTGGACGATGCGCCAGTACGCCGGCTACGCGTCGGCAAAGGAGTCCAACGAGCGCTATCGCTATCTGCTCTCCAAGGGCTCGACCGGGTTGTCGATGGCGTTCGACCTGCCCACGCAGCTGGGCTTGGACTCCGACAACCCTCGCTGTCTGGGAGAGGTGGGCAGGACGGGCGTGGCGATCGACACGATCGACGACATGCGTACCGCTTTCGACGGGATCCCGCTCGACCAGGTATCGACGTCCATGACGATCAACGCGCCCGCGGCCTGCCTGCTGCTGCTGTACGACCTCGTGGGCGAAGAGCAAGGCGTGCCCTCCGAGGAGCTGAGGGGCACGACCCAGAACGACGTGCTCAAGGAGTACATCGCGCGCGGCAACTACATCTACCCGCCGACGCCCACGATGCGCCTGACGACCGACCTGTTCCAGTACTGCCGGGAAAACGTGCCGAAGTGGAACACGATCTCGATCTCCGGCTACCACTTCCGCGAGAAGGGGTGCTCGGCCGTGCAGGAGGTCGCCTTCACTTTGTCCTCGGGCATAGCCTACGTGACGGCGGCGATCGAGAAGGGGCTCGACGTCGACGACTTCGCGCCGCGCCTAGCCTTCTTCTTCAACGGTCACAACAACGTCTTTCAGGAGGTCGCCAAGTTCAGGGCCGCCCGGCGCATGTGGGCGCACATCATGAAGGAGCGCTTCGGTGCGAAGAACCCGAAGTCGACGATGCTGCGCTTCCACACGCAAACCGGCGGCGTGACCTTGACCGCACAGCAGCCGGAGAACAACATCGTGCGCGTCGCGCTGCAGGGCTTCGCCGCAGTGTGCGGAGGCACGCAATCGCTGCACACGAACGGCTTCGACGAGGCGCTCGCGCTGCCGACCGAGCGCGCTGCCAAGACGGCGCTGCGCACGCAGCAAATTCTCGCCTATGAGTCTGGCGCCGCCGATACCGTCGACCCGTTTGCGGGCTCCTATTTCGTCGAGTCGCTCACCGACGAGATCGAAGCGCGCGCGAACGAGCTGATCGCGAAGGTCGACGCGCTGGGCGGGTCGGTCAACGCGATCCAGTTCATCACCGGCGAGATCGACGAGTCGGCCTGGGGCTACCAGGAGCGCTACCGCATCGGCCAGGACATCGTCGTGGGCGTGAACAAGTTCGAGGAGGACGACATCGAAGTGCCCGACCTGCTGCGCGTGGATCCCGAGTCAGAGCGCGAACAGGTGGGGCGCTTGAAGGCGTTCAAGGAGAACCGCGATCGGGAGCTCGTCGACAAGCGCCTGGAGCAGCTGCGCGAGACCGCACGCGGCACTGAGAACCTGCTCCCGTCGATCCGCCGAGCGCTGAAGGATCGTGCTTCGCTCGGCGAGGTGTGCGGCGCGATGCAGGACGTGTTCGGCAAGTACGCGCCGACGTTCTAGTTGACATGCCCGCATGCGGGCATGTCCGAGACAGTGCATGCACTGTCTCGCCGTCGGCGCATGCGCCGACGGCGACGAGCCGCATGCGGCTCGTCGCGGGGACGCACATGTGCGTCCCCGTCCAGGCTCAAACAGGCATATGTGCCGACCCGATCAATAGGATCTCCTCCGTGATCGCGACGGTGCAGTTCTTCGAAGTGGTCTTGGCCGTGCACATCATGGCCGTGGTGTTCGCCTTCGGCGCCACGTTCGCCTACCCGGTGCTGCTCGGCACGGTGGGCAAGGCGGATTCGCGCGCCCTGCCCGCGCTCTACAAGGCGATCCACGCGATCAGCGTGCGGGTGATCATGCCGGGGCTCGCCGTGGTCGTGGTCTGCGGCATCTACCTCGCCTCCAAGCTGCACGTATGGAGCGAGTTCTACGTCCAGTGGGGTATCGCCGTGGCCGTTGTGATCGGCGCAGTCGAGGGCATGTTCATAAGCCCCAACGAGAAGCGCCTCATGGAGGTCGCCGAGCAGGATCTGACCGAGGCCGGCGAGGGTGAAGTGACGTTCGGCGCCGAGCACGACACGCTCGTGAAGCGCATCGGCGCCGTGGGCGCCACCATGGATCTGCTCGTGATCTTCACGATTTTGTTCATGGCCCTGAAAACGTAGGCGGCGTTGACCGTGAACGCCACCGGTGTGGAGCTCGACGTGATCGTCACGGCGAAAGTGTCCATGCCCTACGGCTATGTGTACCGGGCCCCGGGCAACCCCGTAAAGCGCATCCTCAGCGGCATCTCGCCATTCGGTGAGACGCTCGACGCGCCGTGCGTCGCCTATGCGGTCCGCCACCCCTCGGCGGGCACGATCTTGATCGACACGGGCATGCACCGCGACGCCCGGGAGAACCCACGCCGTGACTTCGGCCTACCTCTGAGTCTGATGTTCAGGGGCCTGCGACCGGCCAAGGAGCCGTTCGACGAGCAGCTGCGCGCGCTCGACATCGAGCCAGGCTCTGTCGAGCGGGTGGTCATGACCCACCTCCATCTCGACCACACGAGCGGCATGCGCCTGCTGCCAAACGCCAAGTTCACCGCTTCGAGCGTCGAGTGGGCGGCGACCAGTGGCAGGTTCCCGGCCGGCAAGGGCTACGTACCCCACCACCTGCCTGGCATCTCACGGATGCAGCTGCTGGACTTCGAGCGCGACGGCGAGCCATATGCGACGTTCGAGCAAACGATCGACTTGCTGGGGGACGGCACGATCCGCCTGATCTTCACTCCAGGTCACACCGCGGGACACCTGTCCGTGCTGCTGCACTTGGCCGGCGGAGGCGATGCCTTGCTCATCGGCGACGCCGCGTATACGCTCCGCAACATCCACGAGGAGAGCCTGCCAATGCTCACCGATGACGATGCGGCGGCACGCAGATCGATCGCAGAGATCAAGGCGTTCGCGCTCGCCAACCCGCAGACGATCCTCGTGCCGTCGCACGACCCCGACGCTTGGCGTGCGCTCGCTGGTTGAGCAACCCTCGGTACCCTGGATAGAGCGCTATGAGCCAGGGCTGCAGAGTCGCCGTCGTCGGCGCCACAGGGCAGGTGGGCACGCTGATGCTGCAGCTGTTGCGCGAGCGCGACTTCCCCGCGCGCGAGATCGTGCCGTTCGCCTCCGAGCGCTCGGAGGGCCGCGAGATCGAGGGCGTGGGCGTGGTGCGAGCGCTCAGCGAGGAGACGATCCAGGGCTTCGACCTGGCGCTGTTCTCGGCCGGAGGATCGACATCGGGAGAGTGGGCGCCGCGCTTCGCGGGAGCCGGAGCCGTCGTCGTCGACAACAGCTCGTACTGGCGCATGAACGACGAGGTGCCGCTCGTCGTCGCGGAGGTCAACCCGGAGGCACTCGCCTCCCACCAAGGCATCATCGCGAACCCGAACTGCTCCACGATGCAAATGGTGGTGGCGCTCAAGCCGCTATACGACGCCGCCGGCATCGAGCGCCTCGTCATTTCCACCTACCAGGCCGTCTCCGGCACGGGCAGGAAGGCAGTGGACGAGCTGCTCGACCAGTCCCACGCGCTGCTGCACGAGCGCGAGATCGAGCCGCCGCGGGTCTACGCCCACCAGATCGCCTTCAACGCACTCCCCCACGCCGGCAGCTTCGCACCCGGCGACGACCACACCGACGAGGAGTACAAGCTGGTCAACGAGACGCGCAAGATCCTCGGCGACGGGTCGATCCGCGTGAGCGCAACGTGCGTGCGCGTGCCGGTCGTCAACGGCCATTCCGAGGCCGTCAACGTGCAGACGCGAGACGATCTCAGCCCCGAGCGAGCGCGCGAGCTGCTGCGCGCCGCACCTGGCATCACTGTGGCCGACGATCCCGATGCCTCGCTCTATCCGCTGGCAACACAGGCCACGGGCCACGACGAGGTGTTCGTGGGACGCATCCGCCGCGACCCGGGCCACGAGCGTGCTTTGGACATGTGGATCGTCGCCGACAACCTGCGCAAGGGGGCGGCCACGAACGCGGTGCAGTTGGCGGAGTTGCTTGATCAGCAGGGCTTGATCGTGCCGCGAGTGGTTGCCGGCACGAGACCGCACACCCCGGCATAGGCAGCCCGCTACGCGTACGGTCCCGAACGCGTCACGTCACGGTTCCGGCCATGCACAGAGAAGATCATCGGGAGAGAGTTCCGTGTCTAGTCCGGCATCGGCACTGAATCCGCGACGCGAAACGCCCACGAGCCTGGCCTCGCCAGCACCCGGGACATGGCTGCGCTGCTCGATGAGCCGCTGGGTGTCGCGGCGCGTGAACGGGGCATTCTCGCGCCACTTGATCGAGCCGACAAACGACACCTCTGTCGGCTCGGGCTCGGCGGCCCCGACGAGATCGACCTCGGGGATATTGGTGCGCGTCCAGTAGCCCCCTACATATCGGGCATCGCCAAAACGCTCGTCGGGAAGCAAGCGCTCGAGCGAGCGTCGCGCAACCGGCTCGATCGCGCCACCCCTGAATGTCGACCAATCGCGCTCGATGCGAGCGAGCAACAGGTCGCTTCGACCACGATCGATCTCCTCGACTC
>DATHNH010000034.1:0-3048 GCA_035486255.1 Solirubrobacteraceae bacterium
GGCCAGCCGCGTGTGAGCTTCCGCATCAACGTCGAACGAGTTACTGAATACCGCGCCTGATAGGAGCTTCGCCCAGGATGCGGGATCGGCTGTCGATGCGAGCCGAGCACCACGCGTGCGGGTGCCGGTACATCACCGATCGTCCCATTTCACTTCCCCGTTCGCGTTGACCTCGAACCATCGGCGATGGGTCATTCCCTGATCGCGAACCTCGAGGCGAGTCGTGCCGTTGTCATCAGCCCCTCGGAGCAGCCTCACGGCCGCGGCAAGGGTCTCCTCGTTCGCGGCGATGCCGGCGGATGAAGTCTTGAGCAGAGCACGTTCGAGAGCAGTCTCGGCGCGACGAGTGTCGCCCGCTTGACGCGCGTCCTGCAATGCTTTGAGCGCGTCTCGCAGCTCGGCGCCCTCGTCCGCGGGCATCTCGCTCTCCTCTCGCTGGTGTGCAACCCCAGCCTACCGGGGGCGAGCCAACCCACCCCGCACCCCATGTCGGGGGACCGCCCCCGGGTGGCCGTTCGATCTCTCGCGTAAAGCCGGTCCGCCACCGGCTCAGCGAGCCGCTGCTCCTTTGCAGGCTCGCGGACCCGGCGGACAGTCATGTCTACCTGAGGCTAAGCTCCTGCGAGGTTATCTGGACGCGCTGGAGAAGAGCGGCAGCGACGTTGTGACCTTGGGTCCCGGCTTCTATCGCGAACGGTTTGGCCATGACGACGGCCGGCAGTCGCGCTGACCAGCGCCGGTTTCGTCGGACGCTGACGTTCTGGCTGCGGCCTGCCTTCGTCTTGCGCGTTCTGAATCGCTTTCAGCGGGTGGCGGGGTTTGACCGCGCGATCGCGCTCGCGTCAAGCGCCTTCACGGCGCTGATTCCGTTGGTGATTCTGTTCGGCGCGGTCTTTCCGAGCGGGGACGCTCGGGGCGCGAATCGGATCATCGCGCGCTACGGGCTCACCGGCGACGGCGCCCAAGCCGTCCGGGATGTGCTCGCCCCGGCCGGAGGGACCAGCACCGAGATCAGCGTCGTCGGGGTGTGCCTGTTGGTAGTGGCGACGCTCAGTTTTTCGCGCGGCGTGCAGCGGCTGTTCGAGCGGACCTGGGAACTGAAGCCCCTCAGCGTGCGAAACACGATCAATGACCTGACCTGGATTGTCGGCGTGGTCGCCTATGTGGCGGCCAGCTGGTCGGTTCACGCTTGGCTTGACACAGGGCGTGTACAGATCCCGGCCAACCTCGTGGTCGTGCCGATCTCGGCGCTGTTTCTCGCCTGGAGCGGGCGTGTCCTGACTGCGAGGCGGATCCAGTGGAGCGGTCTTGCGCCGTTCGCGATCCTCGGATCGGTTCTGCTCGCCGCGTGCCTGACCATCGGCGCGGTCTATCTGCCACATCTGTTCAGCTCCTACGCGACGCGGTACGGCGTCGTCGGCGCGGTGCTGGCGATGATCTCCGCCCTGTTCGTCCTGATGGTGGCGATCGTCGCGGCCACGGCTGTGGGACGAGAGGTCTCCGACGAGCTCGATCGCATCCGGCGTGGTGAGCGCCCACCCGAGGACGAGGTGAGACAGGAATGGAATGCCCTGGTCAAGGAAGCGCGCCTGCGGACACAAACGCTCCGTGAGCGGATCGATCACTTGCGACACCGTGACAAGACGACGCGCCCCTCGCCTTGATGATCCTCCGCAGTTGGTCCTCTGCCAAAGCCATAACCGTCAGGGGTCCGTTCGCGCACCTGGGCGGACCGGCGTCAGACGATCGCATTGGCGGGCCGCTATCACTACTGGGGATGAGCGAGCACGCAGATGCGCTCGTGTCGGCCGAGGCGCAGGTTGGGGCGGTCCGTGACGATCCGGCGGCGCGGCTGGCGCTGATGGCGCGGGTGTTTCATGGGCCGACGGGCCACGCGCCGCGGCATTTGCCGTTCCGGCGTGCGGCCTTGTCGTTCATGCGCTGGCAGGCACGCCGGGGAGTGCTCAATCGGCTTGACGGATCGCCGCCGGGCAGCGTGTGGTGGCGGGCGGTCAACGAGCGCTTGTTGCGCGACGGATGTGAAACGATCGCGCTTCTCGGCGGGTTGGCCGGCGAACCGTCTTCGCAGGCCGTGCGGTTCTGGCTGCAGTTCAGCGCTCGACCGACGGGGCGCAACTGGTACCGGGCTCATAACGCGAGCATCGTGGCCGCCTACCTGGAGCACCGAGACCTCGCCGACGCGGAGCGCGCATCGGAGCGCTTTTTCATGAACGTGGTGCTCGTGCGCGTGCTGTACGCGCATGCGCTTGGTGCGGCGCCGCGTTTGGCGCTGGGACGGTTTGCTTTCCTCGGTCGCTTGCTCGGCGATCCCCGGCTCGGGATGGCCGGCGCGTTCCTGTCTCTCCGCCGCGTGCTACCAGATCGCTACCCACTCGCGGACGACGCGCAGCGCTATATCGCTGACGAGCAGCGTCTCGGCCGGATGCTCGACTACGCGGTGATCGTGCCGCGGCTTCAATCTCTGTACGAGTGGTCCGCCGACGAGCTCCGCGAACCACGAGTGCTGGAGCTCGTGCGGGACGGCAACCCGATCTACGCCTGGCCATTCGAGCAGCGACCCGTGTGGCGCACTCGACACATGCCACTGCCAGCACGAATACTCCAGCGCGCGACCAGGACGCGCTGAACGACGCCGGCCACAACCGGTGATCAACCGGCTCGTTCGCCTGCGCCATCGGCTTGGTCTCGTACCGATGCCCGGCATCATCGAGCGGTTTCACTGCTCGTCCGCAGGGGTAGGCCAGCGGAGCCGGCGAGCTGCCGGCGAACTTCTCGAACGAGCAGGGGTAAAGAATCATCAGTCGAGCCTGCCTGTCAAAAAGTCCACCAATCGGTGGGAATGGTTAGACTTTGCGTCTTGCTGTCTCAGGATCAGGAAGGCCTCCGCATGGAACCTGAGCAAGCGGCACAGGAAGGCCACCGGAATGCATCGCCCTTGCGCTTCTCCCGAGCGGGCCTGTTCGCGGCGGTTTTGGGGGCGCTCGGTGGAGGCGCCATTGGCGCTGAGCTTGCGGCCTCCTCAGGTTC
>DATHNH010000035.1:0-11382 GCA_035486255.1 Solirubrobacteraceae bacterium
CGACCCCGAGTCCGTGATCGTCACCCACCTCACCGAGACGATCCGCGAGCACGCCGCCGAGGTGCTCACGCGCCAGGACGTGCGCGCGCTGCTCGACAAGCTCAAGGAGACCAACGCCGCCGTCGTCGAAGAGGTCGTCCCCGACGCGCTGTCGCTCGGAGAGATTCAGCGCGTGCTGCAGTCGCTGCTCGTCGAGGGCGTGCCGATCCGCGATCTCGGCACGATCGTGGAGGCAATCGGCGACAAGGCGCGAATAACCCGAGATACGAATCTATTGTCCGAGTACGCGCGCCAAGCGCTCGGCCGAGCGATCACGGCACCTCATCTGGACGAGGAGCTGCGCCTGCGCGCGATCACCCTGGACCCCGCGATCGAGCAGGAGGTTGCGACCTCGATAACCCAGACGGCAGACGGAGAGTACCTGGCGATGGATCCACCCCGAGCGCAAGCGATCGTGGGCGCGCTGCGCGCTCAAGTGGAGCACGCCACCGGGCGCGGCGCGCGCCCGGTACTGCTGTGCTCAGCGCGCATCCGACGCCACCTGCGTAGGCTGATCGCCCAAGGCCAGCCGCATCTTCCAGTCTGCTCCTATAACGAGATCGCACCGGGAATCAATGTTGAGACCATCGGCGTCATCCACGCATGAGTAGGGGACCAGTGGCCGACCCGCGCACCTACCGTGGGCGCACCATCGAGGAGCTACTGCCCAAGATCCAGGACGAGCTCGGCGCGAACGCGATCATCGTGCGTCGGCGCGAGGGTCTGACGGGCGGCATCGCCGGCTTCTTCCAACGCCCGTTCGTCGAGCTGGAAGCAACCGAGGGCGGGCCGCGAATCGACCTGTACGACGAACAGGACGCAAGCGTGGCGCCGCTCTTCGCACCCGCGCGCGAACTTCCGCTCCAGCAACGCGCTGCGCACGAACCACCGGCGTTGAGCCCATTCGACGTGCCGCACGAGGCCCCGCATACCTACGGGACCACCCCGCACACGCCTGAGACCGCCCCCCCGCACACGCCTTTCTATACGCGCGAGCCCCCACGTCCCTACCCGGACGGGGCTTACGTGACCGAGCGCCTGGCTGAATTGGCGCGGGCCGGCCCGCTCGCGCCGCCACGCCTCCCCTCGGTCGCGGCGGTGCGCGCACCGCAAGAGCGATCGGGCGTTTCAGATCCAACCGATCCATTCGCGCTCATGCTGGAGCGCGCGGCGTCGCTCGAGCACGAGCGCGCGTCCGTGCCGGGCCCCGCATCCGGGTCAGAGCCCAGGTCGAGCATGACCCAAGACTCTGGCCGCGCTCGGGCGGCTCCAGCACTCGCCCCTTCCCGCGGGCGTATCAAGATCCAAGGGGGCCTGCGCGCACTGGGTGTCAGCGAGCGGTTCGCCGATGAGCTGATCGACGGCGCCGCCGTCCACATCCGGCCGTTCGCGCCGCGAGCCAGCCTGAGCCAAGCGGTGCGAGCCGCACTGACACAGCGCATACCGGTCGCTCCACCGCTCCCCGCGCACGGTGCGGCGATCGTGCTGGTGGGACCTGGCGGCGCCGGCAAGACAAGCTGCTGCGCGGCGCTGCTCGGCGCCTACCGCAAGAGCTCGGCGTTGCCGGCAAGCTGCGCGACGCTGATCAGGGAATCGAACGGCGGTGAGCTGCGGATGCTGCTCAGCCCATATGTCATGAAGCCAACGGCGGTCGACACGACGCGCGCCGTGCGAGCGCTGCGCAAGACCAAGAGCGAAGGCCTGCTCGTGATCGACACGCCCCCGCTCTCGCCCGGAGATCGCTCAGGGATACGCAAGCTGGCGGCCCTGCTGGGCGAGCTCGAGCCCGAGCGGGTAGTCGTCGTGCTACCGGCCACGCTGAGCGCGATAGCCGCCGCACAGCTACTGAAGGCGCTACGCCCGCTGGGCGCAAACGCGCTCGCCGTCACCCACGCCGACGATACCGACCAGATCGGAATGGCCATCGAGGCGGCCTGCGAGTTCGCGCTCGCGCCCGAGTATGTGCTCGGGCGCGCACGCACGGGCGGATGGACGGTCAACAGGATCGACCCGACCGGACTAGCGGCAAAGCTGGTGCGGTGAGCCAACAACGGGAGTTCGTCCGCCTCAGGGCCGACCGGCCGGTGCTCGTATACATGGGCAAGGACCGCCAGCCCGTACACACGTATGCAGTCGAGCTCTCCGGAGGGGGCCTGCTGCTGGCGGGCCCCAACGTGCTGGAGATCGACGAGCAGATCGAGTTCCAGTTGACACTAGCGTCTGACCGCGAGCCGATAGTTGGGACGGGTAGGGTCGTGCGCAGCGACAGCAGGGGACGACGTGCCATCACCTTCAGCCAGATGAGCGACGGCAACCGGCGACGACTGGTGCGCTTCATCTTCGAGCGCGAACGCGCCGAGCGGCGCCGTATGCTGGAGGCCAATGAGCGCGATGGCAACTGAGGCCGGAGCCGTTCTCGACGCGCCGCCCAGCGATGGGGCGGCCGCCCCCGTGGCGGCACCTCCGACGGCGCCGCAGCCGGCGGACGCCGCATCGAGCAGCGCATCCGCCGACAAGGCCTCGAAGGACAAGCCCAATGACAAGGCCTCGAAGGACAAGGCCAACGGCAAGGACACCAAGTTCAAGAAGGCCAAGTCCGGGGGCCCCAAGGACTCCAAGGGTGCCACCGAGGCATCGGACTCGCCAAGCGTGGCGGCGCATCCGCGTGCGGCGCGCACGGTTGCACAGGCCAAGGCTTGGGGCGGACTGGCGGGATTCTTCGTCGCCGGCTATTTCTCACTACCCACAAGCACGCTGGCCGAGGCGGCCCTACGCGCGCTGGTAGCCGGCAGCGTCTGTTACGTGGCCGCATGGGCCGGAGCGGTGTTCGTCTGGCGTCGGCTCGTGATGATCGAGCTCAAGGGCCGCGAACAGCATCTACTAGCCAGCGCACAGGCGGTGCTCGAGCAAGGCGAGTCCCAGGATGCGCCAGGTGAGCGCCCCCGCACTGGAGCGCCCCCTCAGGGGAGGTAGCCGTCAATGGACGCGATCCCGCCAATCTCCTCCGGCCTGCCTCCGATCGCACGCTCCGTCAGGACGCCGGTGAAGCGCGTCGAGCGGATCACACGCGAGCGCGACCGTCCCGAGCGGGAAGAAGACGAGCGCAAACACGGAGAGCGCCGGCACGGCACCCGGGCCGAGCTGCAGGACGGGGACTGGGACGTGGACGGTGACCGGAACGTGGACGGTGACCGGGACGGAGACGAGCGACCACACGTCGACATCCGCGTCTAGGAAGGTCTTTCAAAATGCTTGCACGCCCTGATACCCCCTTTGCGTGAAGCTGGGGCTTTATTTTGGTACCTGACCTTTATCTGAGCTTTCGCAAAGGGGGGTGTTGGGAAGATCATCCGAAGGATGAGCCATACACCCCAGCTTTCACAATCCATGAACGCCCCGCCGCCGAGGTCGTTGTGAAACCAGTCCCGAGCGGCCTGGCATAGCGGCAGCGCGCCGGCGCCCAGGCGGAGTGGATGTCTCGCAAAGGCGTGCCCCCGCGACGCGGACGGGCCGGGCGCCCCTGCGTGCGTGCGCCCCCCCCGGGTGCAGGAAATCTTGCGCGTGGAGGGAATCGAGCGAGTCGGAGTAAATCCAGCTCAAGTTTCGCCGCTTGTCGGCGATAACCAGGGATGAGCCGACACGAAGTCGGCTCGGGGCCAAACAACACACCGTCATCAAGGAGATGAACGCATGTCCCTAGCAATCAACACCAACCTGGAGGCGCTGGACGCCAACAGGAACCTCAACAGCACCGAGAGCATGCTCTCGCAGTCGATGCAGCGACTGTCCTCGGGTCTGCGTATCAACTCGGCAGCCGACGACGTCGCCGGTTACGCCATCAGCCAGAAGCTCGAGGGCCAGGTCAACGGCCTCAATCAGGCCACGCAGAACAGCCAGGACGCCGTCTCGCTCGCGCAGACGGCTCAGGGTTCGTTGAACGACGTTTCGCAGATGCTCCAACGCGTCCGCGAGCTTGCGGTGCAGTACGCCAACGGCACGACGTCCACATCCGACAAGGAAGCGATCACCTCCGAGGTCACGCAGCTGACGTCAGAGATCGAACGAGTCGGTGAAACGACCCAGTTCAACGGCATCAACCTGCTCAGTGAAGCGGCGACGATCTCCTTCCAGGTCGGCGCCAACGACAAAGAAGTAATTGGTGTCAAGACGGCCGACCTGAAGACTTCGATCGAAAAAAAGATCGAACTCAAAGGCGCGGAACCGATCAAGGGCATCGACGAAGCGATCAACACGGTCTCAGCGCTCGCCGGCGAATTCGGCGCGGTGCAGGATCGAATCCAGTACACCGAGGCGAACCTGGAAACCTACAGCCAGAACCTCGCTTCAGCCCAGAGTGGCATCGTCGATGTGAACATGGCAGCTGAAATGACGAATTTCACCAAGCTGCAGGTTCTCGAGCAGGCCGGCATCTCGGTCTTGGCGCAAGCCAACGCACAGCCCCAGGCTGTCCTGAAGCTGCTCCAGTAGTCACACATCTTCCTCAGCGGTGGCGCCTAGAGGACGCCACCGCTGCAGCGAAGCTCATCTGATCGGTATGCGCTCGCGCGTACTTTGGGTCAGACGGGTCATAACGCTTCGACGGTCATGCAACGGGCCGGCGCAGCCATATACCGCCGCTTCATCGAGGGAACGGTGGTGGAAACGGGCGGCTTCGGCTGCCCGTTTCCCGTTGTGCCACACAACGGGGTGGACCACCAATGCCGCCGCCATCCAATGCCACCGCCATCGTCGCAAGACACTCCACTCGTCAAGGCACGGAGTGCTCAACAGTGGAGCCTCGCTGCCGACTACCCGGGTGATGTCCATCGAATCCACGCTCGCACACGTGAGCGCGATCAGACAAGCACTCGCGGACCCCGCTGTGCTCCTGGGTAGCAGCTCCGCCCTCACAGGCGGCACCGAAGCGCCTTCCTCCGGCAGTGCGACGGCCGGGGGTGAGGAATCCTCCTTTGCCGCTGCCCTTGCGCAAGCAAGCAACGGCTATCAAAGCGCCGGCACAGAAGCAGCCATCGATGAGCCGCAAGCCTACGGCTCCGCCGGGCTCGCAGGCTCTTCCGGGCTCGCAGGCTCTTCCGGGCTCGCGGGCGTCTCCGGGCTCGCAGGCGAGACCGGCCTCGCAGACACTCCAGGACTCTCCACCACCAGCAGCATGGCCGGCGCGCCAGGCTTCAGCTATCCCAGCCAACTGCAGGGCGCGGAGGGCATCGCCGGCTCAACCCTGGGCGTTGCCGGCGAAGGGATCGGCAATCGCATCGTGGCGGTCGCCGAAAGCCAGCTCGGGCAGAGCGAGCAACCACCCGGCTCCAACGAATCGCCGGCGATCGCCCAGTACCGAACCGCGACCGAAGGGGCGGTCCCCGGAGCCCCGTGGTGCGCCTACTTCGCCTCATGGGTGGCACACCAGGCCGGCGAGCCGCTGGGCCAACAGGGCCAGGGCATCGGGGACGTCTCCGATATCTGGTCGTGGGCGCAGAGCAGCGGCCGCGCGATACCCAACGGGCCGGGCGTGGTGCCCAAGCCCGGCGATTTGATCGTCTTCGGCGGCGAGCACGTCGGGATCGTCAGGGGCGTCCTGCCGAGCGGCCAGATCGCGACGATCGAGGGCAACTACGAAAACAAGGTCGCGGCCAACATACGTAGCCCCACCGAAGCAACTGGCTATGTGAGCATGAGCTGACGTGTGAGCTTGACCTTCCGCCAGCTTCCAAGCAACAGACACCCGAAGAGCCGCGCCACCCTGACCGGCCGAGCGACGGACGCGCGAGGGTGAGCAGCGGAGGATGAGCGCCGGGGAGATCGTCGCCATCGCCGCCGCCGGGCTGGCGGCAGGCATGGTCAACACGGTCGTGGGTAGCGGCACCCTGATCACCTTCCCGGTGCTGCTCGCTTTCGGCTACGCACCGGTGACGGCCAACGTGTCGAATACGGTGGGGCTCGTCCCGGGTTCGGTCTCGGGCGCGATCGGCTACCGGCACGAGCTCGTCGGTCAGCTCAGACAGGCGATACGACTGGGATCCGCATCTGGGCTCGGCGGCATCACCGGGGCCGTGTTGCTGCTGGTGCTCCCCGCCGCGGCGTTCGAGGCGATCGTCCCCGCCTTCATCGCGCTCGCGCTCGTCCTGATCGTCCTGCAACCGCGCCTGAACCGCTTGCTCGCCAAGCGTGCAACTCACTCCGAGCACAGCGGGCGCGTGCTGCTTCTCGCACTGTACGCGACAGGGATCTACGGCGGCTACTTCGGAGCTGCTCAAGGCATCCTCCTGCTCGGCATCCTCAGCCTCGCACTAGTGCAGGACCTGCACCGTACGAACGCCCTCAAGAACGTCCTCGCCGGCCTGGTCAACGGCGTCTCAGGCGTGTTCTTCATCTTCGCGGCGCACGTCGAGTGGGCGCCGGCGGCGATCATCGCCTGCGGCTCCATAGTCGGCGCCCAGATCGGCGCACGCTACGGACGACGCCTGCCGCCATTGGCACTGAGAGCCCTGATCGTGGTCGTCGGACTCGCCGCGATCGTGCATTTCCTGCTTGCATGAGACACTCTCTGAGCCACCCGACATACCCACCGGAGTCGGCCGTATCTCGATGAACACGCGCCGTCCGAGGAGACATCAAATAGTGAGAAACAGTACTGGCAAAGCCCTATACCACGCATAGACTTGGATACCACTACGCAGTAATGTTCCGAAGGTTCATAGACCGATGGGCGAATTGTGATGGTGGGAGAGAGCGAACGCTGGGTCAGCTGGTTGAAGGGCGGGTCTCCGTGGAAGGGGCCTTTGCTTGCGCTGCTACTCGAGCGCCCAGGTCACCCTTACGACTTCGCCAATCGGCTCGTCCACCGCGTCGGCCCAGCCTGGCGACTGGACACAAACGACGCCGGCCGCGTGCTCAGGCGCGCCGAGCAGCTTGGATTGGCATCATCGAGCGTGGTCCCCTCCAAACGCTCGAATCACCACGTTCGTCTCTATCAGCCAACCGAGCTCACCTCCAAGGCCGTCGAGCACTGGATGAGCAGTCCGGTACCCGAGGAGCCGGTGCGCGCAGAGCTATGGACCCGGATGGTCGTCTCCGCTCCCGAGCACACTCCGGCTTTGCTACTGGCACTCGACCATTTCGAGCGCCAGCTGTTCGAGCTCCTCAAAGAGCACGGCACACCGTTCCCCACCAAGACATGGAAGGGCCTGGAGTTGGAGCTCGCACGCCGAGGAGTCGTGATGCGGGTCGAGGGAGACCTGGCATGGATCGAACTGGCACGCGGCCACATCCTCGAGTTCACTGGCACTCGCCTTGGCCCTGCTTGAAGTAACAGACCTGTGCAAGCACTACGCCGACGGTTCACGCGAGCTCGTCGTGCTCGACGAGGCCTCGCTCGAGATATTCGAGGACGATTTCGTCGGCCTGTGGGGCCTGCGTCGTGCCGGCAAGTCCACGCTGTTGAGGATCTTGGCCGGTCTCGAACAGCCCGACGCGGGCAGTGTGCGCTTTGACGGCATCGAGTTGACGACGCTCGCGCCGGATGCCCGCGTGCGCATGTTGCGCAACCAGCTCGCGTTGGCGTCCTTCGGCTGGCCGACGCACCGCAACCGCTCGGTCTGTGAGCACGTAGCCCTTGCGGCATGTGCCGATAACCGCATGACCGGCAGGAAGGCTCGTGTCATTGCCCGCCGGGCGCTCCACCGACTGTCGGTCGTCGACTGCGCCGAGCGCCCACTCGAGCGACTCTCCCTGGACGAGCAGATACGAGTGGAGCTGGCGCGTGCCGTCGTGCGTGGCCCGCGCCTGTTGCTGGTAGACGACCCGCCATTGCTTCAGAGTCCAACCGAGAACGCCGAGCTGCACCAGCTGTTGCGATCGCTGGGCGAGGAGCCCGGTCGTGCCGTCCTACTCGCCGCATGCGACACCGGACCCATCCAACACGCCAAACGGATGATGGCACTCGGGAGAGGACGACTGCGCACGATGGACGCTCCGGGTACCGTTCTACCGTTCCCGGATCGCACCGGGACCGGCGGGCCGTGAGCCGCCTGCAACTATGTGAGCTCGTCAAGCACTACGGGAGCGAAGGAGAGGTTGTCCGAGCTGTCGACGGCGTCTCGTTGAGTCTCGCGCCCGGTGAGTTCGTCGCGTTGTACGGTCCCAGCGGATCGGGCAAGACCACACTACTGCTACTCGCCGCAGGCCTATTGAACCCCGAAGGCGGTCGCGTGCTCTTCGAGGGTCGCGACATCGGCCAGCACACACCATCCGAGCGCGCCGCCTACAGGCGTCGCGAGGTGGGCATCGTCTTTCAGTCCTTCCACCTGATGGCAGGCGCCTCGGTGCTGAACAACGCCGCGATCAAGCCGCTGGCCGACGGCGCAAGCCCCAAGAAAGCGCGTGAGCTGGCGCGCCCCTGGCTCGACCGGGTCGGCTTGGTCGACCGCCACGACCACCGTCCAAGACAGCTCTCGATGGGCGAGCGCCAGCGGGTCGCGATCGCCCGCGCCCTGGTCAACGAGCCACGGCTGCTGCTGTGCGACGAGCCGACCGGCAACCTCGACTCCAAGCGCAGCCGCGAAATCCTCACCCTGCTGAGAGACATCTGCCACGACAGGGACATTCCCGGCCTACTCGTCACCCACGACCCGCAGGCAGTCGAATACGTCGACCACGTCTACACACTCAGCGACGGAAAGCTTCAGGAGGGCGTCAGCCCAGAGCTTGCCCTGCTATGAGCCGGCGGCTCCTACACGCCGTTAGGGAACTACCTGACCGACTGCGGGCGCTTTGGGACCTGTATGGCTGGAGAGTGCGCCAACACCCGGCTCAGGAGCTCATGGGTGGCATCGGGATCGCCGTAGGCGTGGCCCTGTTCTTCGGCGTGCTGCTCGCGAACGTGGGCGTCACAAGCTCCAGCGCCCAACTCGTCCACCAGCTCGTCGGATCTGCGCGGTACATGGTCTCGGCGCGTTCCTCCGAAGGCTTCGACGAGCAGTTCGTCACCACAGTCAGACAATTGCCCGACGTGCAGGTCGCGTCGCCGATCCTGCGCGAGACCGCCACCGTCGTCGGCCCCAAGGCCCGCGAGCCGATCGAGCTGATCGGCCTCACCCCGACGATCGTGACGTTGGAAGGCGAAGCCACCCGCAATCTCGGCGCGGGCGCCCAACTACTCGCGGGCGGTATCGGCCTGCCCGAACAGGTCGCGCATCGAGTGGGCGCGCGCGCCGGGCACCCGATCACGATCCTCTCCAAAGGCAGCGCCAGTACGGTGCAGCTGCGAGCAGCACTCGGATCGCAGACCATCGGGGCAGTGGCAGGGAGCTCGGTCGCGGTGGGACTGCTCCCCACCGTCCAGAGCATCAGCGGAGTGGGAAGCCGTGTCACCTCGATCCTGGTGAGACCGGTTCCGGGCTCCGAGCATTTGGTACGCGACGAGCTGGAAAAGGTCGCCGCCGGGCGCCTCGACGTAACGGCCGCCGAAAACGAGACACAGCTATTGCGAGAAGCCGCCAAGCCGAGCGATCAGTCAACGAGACTGTTCGCCGCAATCGGCGCGATGGTGGGCTTCCTGCTTGCACTCAACGCAGTGCTCATCACCACGCCCGAGCGGCGCCGTTTCACGGCGGAGATGCGAACGCTGGGCTTCACACGTCGCTACATACTCGTGATCCTCGTCTTTCAGGCAACGGCGCTCGGTGTGGCCGGCTCGGTGGTGGGGATCGGAGTCGGCTACATGTTGTTTCAAACCGTCTTTCAGAACACACCAGGCTTCTTGGCCTCGGCCTTCCTCGTCGGCTCTCAACACCTCTTTCAAGTGACACTCGTGTTGTTGGCGCTCGCCTGTGGGGTGCTCGCCGCCCTGGCGGCCTCGATTCCCTGCATCGTGGACCTGCGCTCCGACGTAGCCGACGCCGTGCTGCGAGAGCCGGGGGAGGCCGGACAGCAGGTGACCTCGGCGCTGGCGACCCGTCTCGCGCTCGCCGGAGTGGCACTGATAGTCGCGATCTCGCTGGTTGTCAACTTTGATCCGGACATGACGGTCGTAGGCGGAGTCTTGCTCGCAGTTGTAACCCTGTGCTTCGTGCCGGCCGCGCTCGGCGGGAGTCTGTGGCTCCTCACCAAGCTCGCCGACAACGTCCGCAACAGCTCATTGCCTCTGACGACAGCCGAACTCTCGGCGACCGCCACCCGCTCGGTGGCGCTCACCTGCATCGTCGCGCTCGCGGTCTACGGCAGCGTCGCGGTCGGCGGTGCGCGCCACGACCTGCTCCGTGGCCTAAACCAGGCGATCGTCCAAGAGTGGAGCGCCGCCGATGCGTGGATCACGCCCGACGAAAACATCTTCGACGCCGACAGCTTCCATGCCGGCAACGCGTACCGGGAGTTGGCCGGCGTACCTGCAGTAGCCGGCGTCCACGCTTATCAGGGCGGCTTTCTCGATGTCGGCAGTCACCGCCTGTGGATCCGCGCGAGACCGGCAAACAACCCGGCGATGATCCTCTCGAGCCAGCTGGTCCAAGGCAATCTGGCACTCGCCACCGCCCGCCTGCGCACAGGCGGATGGGCAACCGTGTCGGGCGGATTCGCAAGCGAACACCACCTGAGCCTGGGCGACTTCTTTGCGCTGCCGACGCCGACAGGCACAGCACGCTTCGCCGTCGCCGCGGTCACGACCAACATCGGATGGCCCTCTGGCACGATCACGATCAACACGAACGACTACCGTCGCTACTGGTCGAGTGTCGACCCGACCACGCTGGCGATCGACTTCAAGCCGGGTATCACCCCCGAAGCCGGCGTTGAGGCGGTTGCCGCGTCGCTGCGCTCGCACGGCGGACTGCGGGTGCAGACATCTGCCGCGCGCATCGCGGAGGTGGAGCGCTCGGTCAACGAAAGCCTGAAGACGCTCGGCCAGATCGCCGCGATGCTGCTCGTCGCCGCGGCGCTCGCGGTGGCATCGGCGCTCAGCGCCGCCATCTGGCAGCGCCGCGCCTATCTAGCCTCGCTCAAGGCCCAGGGGTTCGACCGCCTACAGCTGTGGCGCGCGATCGTGCTCGAGGCCGGCGTGCTGATGCTCATCGGCGGCGTCGATGGCACCGTGTTCGGCATCTACGGTCACGCGTTGGCAAGTCGTTGGCTCAAGCGGTCCACCGGTTTTCCCACGCAGTTCTCGTTCGCCCAGGTACAGGTGCTCGCCACCCTCGCGCTCGTCGTCGGCATCGCCCTGCTGGTGATCATGCTCCCGGGATTGTCGGCGGTTCAGGTGCCGGCACGCGAGAGCTTCCAAGAGTAGAGGTGCCCAGCACCAAGATCGCCGTACGGTTGCGCAAAGGCCAAGTT
>DATHNH010000036.1:0-7674 GCA_035486255.1 Solirubrobacteraceae bacterium
CCTGTGTCACAGAGAGGCTGATTCCGCCGGGCGTCGAGCCCGCGCCGAGACCACAGCCGCCGAGCGCCAGGAGTCCCGCCAGCGCCAGAACCACGAAACCAAGCGCTGCCCGACCGGGCGTGCGCCAAGCACGCACGCCCACCGAGCGAGATCTACTTGACATAGAAGACGACGTGGCTGACACCGGCAACGAGCTTAGTCAGGTTGCCGGAGTTGTCGAGCGCCTCGATGTCATACACGTAGCGACCTGGGGGCAGCGAGCTCGGGAGCAGGTAACTGAACGACTCGCTGTCGCCGGCCGAGAAGAAGCGCGTTGTATCGCAATGCGCCCGCACAAAGGCCTCCTTGATGCCACTGAACACGCTGCAGCGTTTGCCGTCGCGGCGCTGCAGGCTTATGCGCACCTGCTTGAGCGTGCCGCCAGCAGGCACTTGGACAACCCCTCGCAGGATACGCGGACCTTTGCGGCGAGAGTAGCGGTGGCCATTCTCGACGCCCTTGATGGTCGCGATGTCGGCCCCCAGCGAGGGCTTGACAACCACTGGTCCGACGCAGGCAGGGACGGCGACTGACGCCGTCGCGCAGACGTAGCAGGCAGGCACGGCAACTGACGGCGTTGCGCAGGCGTAGAAGATCGGTGTGGTGCCGCAGGTCCCGTCGTTGCCGTTGTGGACGCAAATCGTGAAGGGGTCCGAAGCGACAGAGTTGGGGGCATGAGCCTGAAGCGTGTACACGCCAGGCGCCGAAAAGGAGACATTCGTAACCCCGTCGGTGGCCGGGGCGAACGTCTGAGCGCCATCCGCGAGTAGATCTCCTTCTGGGAGCGAGCTCTCCGGAAGAGCCGTTTCAGTGCTTAGCGCACCGAGTGTGACCGGGACCTGCTGCCCAACGTTGGCCGTGGTCACGGCAGGGACGGCAGTCAGGAAGTTATTGGGCGAGCTTGCGCTCTGGCACATCGGACCAACCGCATAGCACTGTGGGAACAGCACGATGTGCTGGCCGCTTACGATCGACTGAGAGCAGATCCCCTGTTCGGCGTACTTGCTTTCCAGCCAGAAAGCCCAGTAGATGCCAGACGGTTCTTTTTCGTTGAATTCCGGCAGGTCGAGACCCTCCAAGCCCTGAAGTTCCACCCCCTCTGACTGGTTCTTGACCTTCCAACTACCGCCGGTGGCGTCGTAGACCGCACCGCCGGCGCTTGTTCCTTCGCAGGTGCCGCCGCCTTCGATGGCGATGGGCGTCGTGTTGGTGGTGACCTGTGTCTGCTGAAGCAGGGTTTCGCCGCCAAGACCCTGTACGCGAACGGTGACGGTGGCAGGATTACCTGTAGCCGCAGCTGACGAGATGGCCCAGGTGAGCGGCAGCAATGCAGCGATAACGATGGCGGTGAACGCCACAGAGATACGACGAGACGTGAGCATGAGCCACCCCTTTCCACGAGGGCTTGTGGGCTTGTGGCCGGAGGCAGGTCTCCTGGCTCCCGGGCCCACCTCCCGCGCCTTCCCGATCCGCCGAGCGGCCGATCAGTGGCTGCGCTTATTCGCGCTGCGGCTGGCATCCCCGGTCACAGTGGCGGGTCCGCGCCGGATTCGCACCGGCTTCCCTTCGCCACCGACCGTTGTTTACGAGGCCATCCTACAGGGTGGCGAGGTCTGCTTCGGGATTCGTCAGCTTTTGGCGCTGAGCATCGCCGAGCATCGGGCGCTCGACGATAAGCCGGCGCGCGGTGTCGAGATCGTCGGGACGGCCGAAGGTAAGTGCGGCTACAACGCAGCCGCCCTTCAGGTACCAGGTGGTGAAGTTGGCCTCGTCGTAGGAGCCGCGCACCATCTCCTCATCCCACTTGTAGGCGGGACCGACGTATTCGAGTTCGCCCCAGTCAGCGAGTACCGAGTAGAAGTAAGGCACTACCTCGTGTGGTACATCGCCGCCGAGCATGTTGGCGGCGGCGGTCTTGCCGTGGTTGAAAGCGACGTCCCAGTGCTCGATGCGCACATGCGTCCCATGTATGGGCGAGTCGTACTCGGCGATGTCGCCGGCAGCGAACACACCCCGGACCGAGGTCTCAAGGCGCGAGGAGCAGAGCACACCGCCCCGCTCGCCGATCTGGAGACCCGCCCGCTTGGCCAGTGCGACATCCGGGGTGACCCCGGCACCGATCACGACCGCGTCTGCCGCAAGCTCCAGGCCGTTGGTCGTGACGACCTTGCCGACGCGACCATCTCCCTCGAAGCGCTCCAAGCCATCCGCACCGTGGATCGTGACGCCATGCGATTCGAGCAAGCCCTGGAAGAAGCGCCCAGCGGTCTTGCCGAAACCGCGTTCGAGCGTCAAGTCCTCCTGCATCACGATCGTCGCCTGCTTGCCCATCATCGTCAACGAGGCAGCGACCTCACAGCCGATATAGGAGCCGCCGATCAAGACGACACGCTCGGCGTCGGCCACGCCCGCACGGATCGCGTCGGCGTTGCCGAGCGTGCGCAGATAGTGGATCTGCTCCAACTCGCAGCCGGCCACGTTCAGACGGCGCACGTTCGCACCGGTCGCGAGTAGCGCCTTATCGAAGCGGATCTCCTGCTTGTCTGAGAGCTTCGCGGTGCGCCTGTCCAAGTCCAAGGCGGTGACGCTCGTGCGCGTGAGCAGCTCCACTTTCTGCCCGGACCAGAACTCTTTTGGCTGCACGAGCGGCTCCTCGCGGCTCTCTTCGCCGCGCAGATAGCCCTTCGAGCACTCCGGTCGGTTATAGGGCTGGTCCGGCTCGCGTCCGACGAGCACGATCTCACCGGTGGCGCCGCCCTCGCGTAGAGACTGGGCGCAGGTGGCGCAGGCGAGCCCGCCCCCGATCAGCAGGTGTTCGACCTCGCGAGTGCTCATGCTCCGGACCATAGAGTACCGGCCGAGCTTGGTGGGTTCTGTCGGCGACAGCTGTGTGACTAGAGCCCGGGCGGATGGCGCACCGACCAGTGCGCCCAACTGGGGATGCGGTCGAGGATGCGCCAGCGCGGGCCACCTTCGTCGCGGTTGGGCCCGACGTCGGTGCCGTCATGAGACGTGTCCAGGCGCAGACCGGCGATCACGATGAAGACGTGGTCGGTTGGCTCCGACGTCGAATAGATGGTCACCCAACGACCGGGACCCGGATCGCCCCAATTGACATAGCTCTGGGCGAGCGGGTTCTCTCGCAATATTTCGGCGAGCGGACGCACACCGGATCGGTAGAGGACGTAGTTGACCGTGCTCGAACAATCCTCGTCGGGAGCACCTAGAGGATCGGGGTGGCCGTCGGGGCCGTAGGGCAAATCCTGCAGCTCGTTGCCGGCGATCACCATCGCCTGCACGACCGTCGGAGCCTCCGAGGGCACAAGCGCAATATGCCCGTCGCCCGCCGCGAGTACCGCTCGCGTACCGGCAATCGCCTCTATCGGACCAATTCCGGGCCATTCGACGCTCGATGTTTCAAGGGTGCTCTGCGCGACGCCGCCCGCGTCGGCTTCAGCTGGGCCGCGGTAGAGCGAAGCCCAATGCTCGACCTCGGCGACATACCAATCGGCATGGTTGTAAGCAAATATCGCCTTGTGGTAGTTGCCTGGAGCGCCCGAGGCACGAAGATAATTGGCCATTGCGTAAATAGCGTCGGCGGGATCCCACCGGTCTGGCGGTCCCTTGCCGTCCGCGTCCACCCCATACTCGACCCAGGTGGAAGCAAGGAACTGAGCCGGGCCGCCGGCGCCGGCGGAGTTGACGGCGCCCTGCTTCGTGCAGGACGGGTCGGGGTCGCGTCCGTGATCGCACTCCACCTTGCCGATGCCAGCCAAGATCGCCCAATCGAGGTTGTAGCGCTTGGCAGCCTGGCGATAGAGACCGAGGTAGAGCGGAGGGATTTCGGCCTCGGCCAGCACCGAGACGCCAAAGCTGTCCGGAGCGCTGCCGAGCGGACCGGCGCCCACACCAAGGAGCGAGGCGGTGAGCATTAGAGCGAACAAGCCAACAGCGGCGGCCATGGCGACCAGCGCACCGACCAGGTTGAGCGGCCGTGTGGATGAGCCGGCAGAATGAGAGAGCGCATTCGTGCTCACGAGCCCGGCTCATCTTCGATGGATGGTTCGATACCGAGTTGTCGCTTGCGCCCGGCGGCGACTTCTCGGGCGTCCGCCATGATTTCGCTCGAGGTCCACCTGCGCACACCTCGCGGGCCTGGCCCGCGAGGGTCTCCTACCGGCTGCTCGACCTGTGGGCGTGCTCCATCACGCTCGCGCCTCGACCGACGCATCGGTGTATCGCGAGTCGCTTCGGCACGAGGACTCCTCCCGCCGGCGAGTTGCGCTTCGATGCGCGCTCCGCGAGCGGCGAGCATGGCTGCTCGCCGGCGCTCGCCTACCGCGAGCGCCGTGTCACGCGCGATCCTCACTCGTGCGAGTTGAGCCCGGACGGCCGGCACGAGCGCATCGGGAACTTGCTCGACATCAGCCGGAGGGGACGTGGATCGGCGAGCGGTCCGTCGCTGGGCGTCCGCTGTCCGTTCGTCAGTAGGCTCCGCCCGCCCGCTGACACCGGCAGCCGACTCCGCCGCGTCCGTGTACCAGTGCTGCGATGTCACTCGGTCTTGGCGGGGGTGCTCGTCGATGGGACGTTCGCCTTGTCCCGCTCGGGCGATCCGCTTCTCCTCTACTCCAACCTCCTGCTCCCCTCCCGTTGGCCCCACCGGTCGTTTGCCTGGCCCTTGATGCCTGTGACGGCGCTTGCCCAGCTCCTCGTCGACAGGCAACGGCGGGAGCAGCTTGTCCCTGGCCCAACGCACCGGATGCGCGATTGCCCTCTTCGTCTCGCGCGCACCTTCGATCCCTCGACTAATGGGGTGACGGGTAGAGGCGACTGGGTGCCCACGCCCACCGTTGCGTACAAACGCCAGCGCCTGATGGCGCTTGAGAAATACCACCCACCAGAAGGCCGAGATCAACAGCCACTGTGTCCACCAGCCCAACGGTTCGAGCGAGGAGAGTATGCGTTGCATCGTGAGCAAAGCGCCGAGTAGGAACGAGAAGATCAGCTTTGAGCTGACGGCCCCCAGCAAGCGCGTCAGCCAACCCATGAAAAACGCGCGGCCGGCATCTCCGATAGCTGGGGCAAGCACCGCGAAGGGCGCCAGCAGCAACATGAACAGGCTGAGGACAGCAGAAGCGAGCAAGTGAACGGCGAGCAGCCCAAACAGGGTCGTCATGCCAATCACCCCGGCCGCGATCAGCACGACGCCAATCATGCGTGGAAAGGTGCCGCTATCCGATCGAAACTCCGCCTGCGCTGCCATCGAGCCTTCGCATTTGGTGTCGTCTTCGGCCTGACAGAGGACGTGCAGTAGCGAATCTTTGGCTTTGACCGAATTGCGCTCCGGACCATTGGCTGGAAACGCCAAGAACAAGGCGCCGTTCGTATCTGCCTCCCGCACCAACTGGCCCGTGTGCTCGGCTGTCAGCCCCAAGGTCCCGCTCGACGATGGGCATGGTCGATGAGTTGAGCTCGGTTGACAGGCAAGCTTGGCCTGTTCGGCAGCGACGATGTTCGACGCGGCAGTTCGCAAGCGTGCGTCCATCGCCGCCGGATCGCTGCACCAGCGCACGTTTCCGAACTCCATGTAGCACCAGGGCAATTCGATCGTGCCCGCAAACAGAGCACGCATGCTGTCGCCAAGCGTCCGTGAAGCGTTGGCGGTCGTACCTCGGGCAACCGCGCCCAGCGTGCCCAAACTCGCCTGATTGGCGAATTGTCCTACCGCGCCGACGGTCCCCAGCGGGTCGGCGATCATCCATAGCCCACCCGCCATCATCGCGATTGTGAGCAACACCTGGCCGAGCGTCTCCGCCACGCGGCGGCGAACGAGCCCGTTGTAGAGGGCGAGCACCGACGCGACGGCAAGCATCAGTGCGAGCCACGGCTCGGTGAAGCTCGCCTGCGTCTCGCGCAAGGAGCTCTTCAAGTCGCTCATCGTCGAGCCGCCCAGCAGTTCGAGCGTGTAGCACCACTGGAGCATCACCACGAGCGCATGCACAATCCAAACAAGCGCCTCCCATACCGGGGCGATGAACAGGTCCTGGATCACCGAGAGCAACTCTCCGTTGCCGAGCCCCAATACGCCCGTGTCGATGTTGACGTCGAGGTCGTAGTTGTTGGTGGGCGCAGGCGCGCCAACGAAGCCCGAGGTCTGACAGTCACTCTGTGCCGTGCTCGATAGGTCGGCACTTCCTGCGCCCTCGCACAGTGGGCTCGACAAGCCGTTTTCGACCAACTGATCGCCCTCGGCCGAAGGTACCCCAGCAGTGTTTTCAACTATGCCCTCGCCGGCCGGCGAAGTGAGCGGCGGCCCGCTTGGGGCGGTCTTGGCGAGAGTGGGGGGATTGGCAGCTCGAGTCCTCACGACGGACGTGTGAGGCGCGCTGCGTGAGACAGGAGCGGCGCTCGCCGAGCCGTCGGCGATTGAGAAGACGAGCGCGATACTCAGGGCCATCGCCATGCCTCGCTCAGAGCTCATAGAGAGCTTCTGCCGGTGGAGTTGTCGAGAAAGCGCGCAACAAAGCGGGCGCCACCACCTCGACCTGGATCGCCTCGACCCGGCCACTGTGATCGCGAAACAGACAGCGACCGGCCTGCATCTCCAGGAGTTGCTCGCGCGCACGGCGATTTTCGGGGTCGAGCCCGAGCAGGATCAGCGCTCTGGTGGCCTCTGCCTCTGAGCGCAAGCCAAACACGAACGTGGCGCCGAGCAGATTCTCAAGCGATTCGCGCTCGCCGATGAGTGCGTCCGTGACCAGCTGCGTACTGACGATCGGCACCGCCAGCTCCGAACGTCCCATGCGCTGCAGCGAGGCGAGCAGTGTGCGCCCGACGGGATCGCTGAGCAGGCGCCATCCCTCGTCGAATGTCAATGCTATATTGCGTACCAATGGCGCCGAACGGTCTCAGGCTTGACGCCTACGTCCGCGTGTCGAAGGTCGCCGGACGAAGTGGATCGAGCTTCATCTCCCCCGAGGTTCAAAGCCAGCAAATCAAGCGCTGGGCACAGGCCCACGGGCACACCCTCAGCTGGCACGAGCCGGAGCTCGATGTTTCGGGCGGGAGCATGAGTCGTCCCGTCTTCGACCAGATCATGCAGCGAGTCAGGACAGGACAGACCGACGGGGTGATCGTCGCCAAGCTCGACCGCTTCGCCCGCACACTCGTCGGTGCGCTGAGCACCCTCGAAGAGTTCGAGCGCCACGGGGCGGTGCTCATCAGCGTTGCGGAGAACCTCGACCTCTCGACACCGATGGGAAAGGCCTTCCTGCGCATCCTGCTCGTATTCGCCGAGCTCGAGCGCGACCGCATCAGCGAGAACTGGGGAACCGCCACCAATAACGCCATCGCGCGCGGAGTCCATATCGCCAAGTTCACGCCTGTCGGCTACGACCGTGGCCCTGACAAGCGACTCGTGCCAAGCACCGCCGCGCCCGCCATCCGCGAGGCATTCCTGATGCGCGGCGCCCACAACACACGCACCGAGATTGCCCGCAGGCTCGACGAGATCGCCCCGCGCCCGGCCGGCGGCCGTTGGACGACCTCGAATGTAGAGCGCATCATCAAAAACCGCGTCTACATAGGCGAGGCGTATCGAGGCAAGGCGGTCAATCCCGACGCCCACGAGGC
>DATHNH010000037.1:0-5314 GCA_035486255.1 Solirubrobacteraceae bacterium
GCGAGGCGCAGCGCAAGAACTGGTCTGCGAAACGGGCGAAGGGGTCGATCCCGCTACTGACGGACAACATCCTCAACGACCTTGAGTGGCTGCGCGATTGGCTGACCGCCGTCTTGCGACCACCCGAGGGGTGGCGGGTGAGGGAGTTTGTGCATGGCGAGCACAACGACATGCCGTGCACGCTGACGGTCGCCAACGGGACCCGCGAGGTCAAGTACCGCTGGCGCACGCAACGCGACCTGACCTCGTCGGGAGCGAAGCTGCGAACGGCGGTCGCGTCGATCGCCGGCGGCCAGTTGCGCCCGCCCCACCTCAAGCCCGAGGAGCTCGGCGACCTCTGGCAAGCGCTCTGCACCCTGCAACCCGCGCTCGCGGCCGAGGACGAGCTCGAACAGGCGCGAGACTGGCTCTTTCGGTTGCTGGACGTGACGTACCCGCTCGAGGGGTACACGTTGAGCAAGGGCGGGGCCGAGCAGCGAGACGCGCTCTTGGGGCTTCGCCAGCGAGCCGAGTTCTCCTACCTGGACGCGGTGATGATTCGCAAGAACCCCGAGGCGCCGTGGCCGACACGCCCGACCGCGTTGATCGATTCCGCGACAGGCGCGATATGGCTTCGGGCGCGGGAGTCGGCGACGTTCCTGCGACACATCCTCGACCTCCGGATTCAGCAGAGCGCCCTCACGTATCGCTGGGAGGAGATCGGCGTCGAGTATCGGTTTTTCGAGTCGCGGCAGCGGCGCCCAGGCGACCCGCATCCGAAGGCGCATATGTATCTCGTGCCCAAGGCGAAACCCGAAAGCAGCGAATGAGAGCGTCCCCCCGTCCACCTGTGTCCCTGTGTTCCACACGTGCGCGAGGCGTTTTTTGTATGCGCGTCACTCCGTTAGGGATTCGAGGGGACGGGGGGACGGGGAACAAATGTTCGTATCCGCGAATTTGGAGGGTGGTGTGATGGGTCGCATGTCTCGAGATAAGGGCGCCCGGGGTGAGCGTGAGGTAGTCGCGCTCATCCAGGCCGCCGGGTGGACGGCCGCGACCCGCAACTTCGACTCGGGCAGCGCCGGCAACGGCGACATCGCGTTCGGACCCGCCGCCACTCTTATCGAAAGTAAGCTCACCGACCATTTCGCGCTCCGCCAGTGCTGGTCGCAGGCGAGCACCGACGCGGCCCACGCCGGCCCCGGCATCCTGCCCGTGGTCGCGCATCGCTGGTCTCGCGGCCCGTGGCTGGCGATCACCGAGCTCGAGGAGCTCCTCGCACTCCTCTGGTTGCGGGAGACGGCATGACTGAGCCGTGGCTCGATAAGCGCGGGCTCGCCCGCCACCTGTCGTGCTCGGTCAAGTCGATCGAGCGGGCGCAAGTCGCAGGGATGCCGCACGCGATCATCTTCGGCCGGATCAAGTTCCGCGCCTCGGAGGCCGAGGCGTGGCTCGAGGAGCACGGCTATCTCGAGCGGCCCGGCGCTGCGACTACGATTACGCCACGCATCGAGGGCCAGTTGGACGTTTACGAGGTCCTCGAGGCGACCAAACCAAAGCGGGCCGGCGGCGCTTGAACGCCCCGGCCCCGGACACGAAGGGAAAGACTTCGATGCCACCCAAAAGATATCTCGGGCGAGTCGAGATTCTGCCGCGAGTGGACGGCAAGCAACGATTCCACCACCTCGGTCGATTCGACTCCAAGCGAGAACGGGACGCGGCCGTCGCCATAGCCCGCCAGGAGAGGCCCTGGGAGGCGCCGCCGGCCTCTGAGACGACCTGCGAGGCGTGGGCCGACCGATTCCTCTCTCGCATGGAGAGCGGGGCTCTGAGAGCTCGAGGCGGTCGCCCGTACAAGGACTCAACGATCGACACGCTCGAATCGCAGTTGAAGGCGTTCCGCCGCGCGTTCGGAGCTCGGACGCCGGCGTCGATCACGAGGGTCGAGGCCGAGGACTGGGCAGCGACGGTGTCGCCGTCGATGCTGCCGGCCGTGGTCCAGCTTTTCAACGATCTCGTTCGCGCCGACATCTTGGACAAGAATCGGTTTCTCGGCCTGTCGCATCGGCGGCACCGCAAGGACCGGACGCCGCCGGCCGAGGATCAAATGCTCGGCCTCGTGACCGCCTGCGACGTGCTCGGCGACTACGCCCCAGTAATGCGAGCTCTGTTCACGTTTGCGACCTACACGCTGATGCGACCCTCGGAGTTGATCGCGCTCACGTGGGACAACATCGATTTTGAGACCAATCGCATCCTGATCGATGAACGGTTCTATCGCGGCAGGACCGACCTGCCGAAGTCAAACAAGCCGCGCACCGTCTCGCTGACGCCGCCGGCGCTGGACGCCCTCGAGGAGCTCCGTCGCGTCAAGGGCTATCCGCAGGGTGGTCTCGTTTTCCGCAATAAGAGTGGGAATCGCTTGACGGCGCCGACCCTCTGCGCCTACTGGAAAGAGGTCCGGGCTCGCGCCGGCGTGCCGCACGAGTTCTACGTGGCGACCAAGCATTACGGGGTCTGGTACATGAAGGTGCGGCTCGGGCTCGACAACGCCGTGATTGCTGCCCAGACCGGCTGGTCTGAGAAGACGATCGACAAGATGATTGCGACCTACGCCCATGCGACCGACGAGCGCCGGCTGGTCGAGATTGACGCGGCATTTGCGGCGCTGATCGCCCCGGTCACTGGTTCAGTTGAGGCGTGTGATACGGATTGTGATACGGAGACCCCAAACCTCCAGCAAACACGGGATGCTGAATAAGTATCGCCCATCGTCTCCCCGGATGCGACTAGCCCCGTCAGGCCCCGTCTTTACTGGGGTTTGGCGCCAAGAGACTAAGCCAGACGAGGCCAGTCGCAGGGGGATTGTGATACGGATTGTGATACGGGTTTCGGCCTGTATCACAAATCTGTTTCACCGTGAGGTCGCCCGATGACGTATCGCGGCGGGTCCCCGTGGCTGCAAACGGTCCCGCCCGAGGCCCGCCGCGAGATCCGTCGGATCGTGGACGGGCTCGAGGGCAAGGACTTTTCGCACCGACGGACGGCGTTCTTCTATCGCTGGGCGGTGCGACTGACGCCGAGCGTCGGCACGCCGACCGACGTGGTATTGATCGCACGCACCGACGAACACGAGCTCGAGTGGCAGATCATGGAGAGCGGCGAGGTGGTCGGGCCGATTCTGATTTTCCAGCGGCGACTGTCGGTCCCGATGCCGGCGCGTCGCAGGACACGCTTTCGGCCGGGATCGATTCACGGCACGTCGTGGCGCTCCCTCGAGGTCCAATCGGGAGACCCGATCTAATGGAGAACGACGTATCGCACGTGAGCCGCGTCGAGACCGTCGAGGCTATGCGGCGACTCAACGAGCTCGAGCGAACCGCTCCGATCTACCGGGTCGCACTCGAGCGCATCGCAGGTGAGCATGTCCACGATCCGAAGCGTGAGGCTCGAGACGCACTCAGAGAGGCTGATCGATGGTCCGATTCGACACGTGGCGTGTGATCGAACGGGACGGTTGCTGGGTGGTGCTCGACAGAACTGACCGCGTCGTGACCAAGCAGGACACCCGCGACGAGGCGGTTGCGATGGTCCACCTCTTTCACGAGATCGCTGCCGACATCGGTACGTACGTGGAGCATCGTCGGTCGCACCCAGATGATCCATAATGTCCCGGAGGCGCAATGGCTCTCACAGCGAAGCAGCGGAGCAAACTGCCTAACAGCGCGTTCGTGTATCGCTCGACGCGCAAGTACCCCGTGCCGACCAAAGCTCAGGCAAAAAAAGCTGGCATCAGCGAACGGCAACGGATCGGTCTGCACCGTAACGCCCTCTCTCGAGCGGCCCAAGGGTCCACGATGGGCACGCCCGGCCGGGTTCGCTCAGTGGTCCGTAAGCGGGCCGGCGGCAAGGTCGCGTCCGTCAAGACCCGGCGTAAGTGAGGGGCAGGGGTAGGGGTAGGGGTGCTGTCGGGGGTGCTTGAGCAACCGGGCCTCCCCGGGCAGGGCCGGGTAGGTGGGGCACCCAGGGGCGACCGGGCACCCTCGGTGTGTGCTGCCGATCGGTGTCCTGATAGAGCAATAGCCGGTGGCTACTGTGGGCGCCACCAGCCGAGCAAAAAAAGACCTGGCGGAACAAGGCAACAGGCGAAACTCAGAGCTCTCGTGCTCAAACGCGACCACCAGATTTGCTGGCTATGCGGACTCAGTGGTGCTGACTCTGCTGACCACGTGTTGCCAGTTGCCGCAGGAGGAACAGACGACCCACGGAATCTTCGCGCAGCACATTTGCGCTGCAACCAGATTCGCGGTGCGAAGGGGGGGGTTACCCCGCGAGACTTTGCGGCCAGACTGGGGACAGTCGCCGGGAGGAAAACCGGCCCGCGATGACCGTCCAGCCCGAAAATCGCAACTCGCACGTGGCCCCCGACCTCGAGGGCCTACAGGTCCCCGTCGGCGACGTTCACCCTCGAGAGCGCAACCCCCGGCACGGGAAACCGGACCTAATCAAGACTTCGCTTCGCGCTCACGGCCAGTACCGGCCGATCGTCGCTAATCGGCCGACCGGGGAGATTCTGGCCGGCAACCACACCTATCAGGCGGCCCTCGAGCTCGGGTGGTCGCACATCGCTGTGACGTGGGTCGACGTGGACGCCGAGGAGGCGACCCGAATCTCGCTGGTCGACAATCGCCTGTCCGAGCTCGGGTCCTATGACAACGAGATGCTGGCCGAGTTGCTGGGTGAGCTCCCGTCCCTCGAGGCGACCGGGTTCAAACAGGAGGACCTCGACCACTTGCTCAAGACGTTGGCACCGGCCGGTGACGCCTCCGAGCAGTTGGGCGCGATCGAGTACCGGCTGATGGTCACCTGCCGCGACGAACATCAGCAGGGGGAATGGCTCGAGAAGTTGCAGAGCGAGGGGTTGCAGGTTCAAGCGCTGATGGTCTGAGCGTCGGTCGCTTCACGTGGCGGGAGCTCGGGCCAAGACCACCGATTGAGTGCTCAATCAGTCGCGTGCCGCATTCGCGGTGGGCTCGCTATGCGCCGTACCACTACCTGACCGCCGAGCTCCACCAGGGCGCGACCTGTTTCGAGCTCTACGCCGGCGGCCAGCCGGCGGCATTCGCGGCGATCCTGCACCGCCCGCACCCACACGCGACCCGGCATAAGATTCGCGGTGTGAGCCGCGTCGTGACGCTCCCGGACTGGCAAGGTCTCGGGCTCGCGTTCGCTCTCCTCGACCGGCTCGGTGGCGCCTACAACGCGCTCGGGATGGATCTGCATATGTACCCGGCCCACCCGCCACTCGTTCGCTCGTTCGATCGCTCCCCGACCT
>DATHNH010000038.1:0-2701 GCA_035486255.1 Solirubrobacteraceae bacterium
AGACCCCGACCGGGCGCCCACCCACACCGGCAACGAAGAACCCAACCGCGAGCCCACCCACACCGGCAACGAAGAACCCAACCGCGAGCCCACCCACACCGGCAACGAAGGACCCGCCCTCGAGCCCACCCACACCGGCGACGAAGCGCCAGGGCAGAAGCTCAACCTCGGTGTCCACGAAGAGCCTGGCCAGGGACTCAATGTCGGCAAGGCAACGCTCCCTCGGCAAGCGGCCACCGTGATCCTGCTGCGCGGCGGAGCGCAAACGCTCGAGGTGCTGCTCGTCAAGCGCACCGAGCATGCAAAGTTCATGGGCGGCGTATGGGTGTTCCCCGGAGGCGCGGTGGACGAGGGCGACGGGCCGGGTGTGCATCGTGCGGCGGCTACGCGTGAGCTCTTCGAGGAGGCCGGCATCGCGTTGGCGGATCCAAGCGCGCTCGTCGAATTCTCGCGCTGGATCACTCCCGAGGAGGTGTCCATCCGTTTTGACACTCGCTTCTTCCTAGCGGAGCTACCCGAGGGACAAGAGCCGCAGATCGACGGCGAGGAGTGCGTCGATCAGGGCTGGTTCACGCCGCAGGGAGCTCTCGACGCCTACGCGCGCGAGCAGATCGTGCTCGTGTTCCCCACGATCAAGCACCTCGAGCAGCTCGGGGCGTTCTCGAGCGTGGTCGAGCTCCTGAACTACGCGCGCGGTCGCGCGGTGCTACCGGTACAGCCGAAGGTGTGGTTCGACGGCGAGGTCGCGCGCGTCGCGCTCCCCGGCGAGCCGGGATACGAGTAGCCCCTCCCGAACAAACGTCGCGAAAGAGACCACGCTGCCTCGTCCTGGGACCGCTGCCTCGTTCTGGGGACGGCTGCCTCGTCCAGGAGACCTCGAATAGCGCCGCGTGTCGGAGCAGCGGACGTCAAGGACGCTGAATCGCGTCCATCACATGGGTGACGGCGTTGATCAGCGCAAGGTGGGTGAATGCCTGCGGGTAGTTGCCGAGGTGCCGGCCGCTGGACGCCTCGAGCTCCTCGGCGTAGAGGCCGAGCTCCGAGGAGTAGCCGAGCAGCCGCTCACACAGGCGCCGCGCCTGCACATGCTCGCCGATCTCGCACAGCGCTGAGACCAACCAGAACGAGCAGATCAGGAACGTCCCCTCCTCGCCACTCTGACCATCGTCGGTCTCATCGGTGCGGTAGCGCAGCGCGAGCCCGTTCTCGGTCAGCTCCTCGCAGATGGCCATGACGGTCGCACGCACGCGCTCGTCGTCCGCCGGCAAAAAGCGCATCAGGACAATCAGCAGATTGGAGGCGTCGAGCGCGTCGGTGTCGTAGTGCTGGCGGAACACACCGCGCTCGTCCAAGCCATGCTCGAGGATGTCGGCCTTGATCTCCTCGGCGGTCTGCTGCCAGCTCTCCGCCAGCTGCTCGTCGCCGCGCCGTTCGGCAAGCCGCGCGCCGCGATCCATCGCGACCCAGCACATCAACTTCGACGAGACGTAATGACGCGGCTCGCCGCGCGCCTCCCAGATGCCCTGGTCGGGCTCACGCCACACCCTCGCTGCGCACTGCACCTGATCGGCGAGCACCGGCCACAGGCGCTCGGGGATGTGGTCGCGCCGCTTCGAGTGCAGGTAGACCGAGTCGAGCACTGCCCCATATACGTCGTTCTGGCGCTGGTTGTAAGCGCCGTTGCCGATGCGCACGGGCCGCGCGCCCTCATAGCCCTTGAGGTGCTCGAGCGTGGACTCGCTGAGGTCCTTCTGACCCTTGATCCCGTACATGATCTGCAGCGACCCGTCCTCGTTGCGCTCCATGTCGGCCACGTACTGGATGAAATCGTCGGCCTCCCAGTCCAGGCCGAGCGCGTGCAAAGCCCACAGCGTGAAGGAGGCGTCGCGCATCCAGCAGTAGCGGTAGTCCCAGTTGCGCGAGCCACGCGGCGTCTCGGGCAGTGAGGTGGTCGGCGCCGCCACGAGCGCACCGGTCGGCATGAAGGTGAGGCCCTTCAGGGTGAGCGCCGAGCGCTGCAGGTGTGCGCGCCATGGATGGTCCGGGTAGTTGCCTTCGGCCAGCCAGGTACGCCAGAAGTGACTCGTGCGATCGATGCGCGCCTCGGCTTCTTCGACGGTGCGCGGGCCGCGCAATTCCTTGGTCCACGAGAGCGCGCAGAAGCGCTTCTCCCCCTCGCTCATCGTATGGCGCGAGTGCGCGCGATTGCCCTCGATGCCCATGCGTGTATCGCTGAACAGACGAAACGCTTTGCGCCCATCGGTTGCGTCCAGGCCGTGGCCGTACTCATCCTCGACGTGACTCCACTGTGCTGGGGTAGCGCCGAAGTCGAGCATCGGCTCGCACACCATCTCCACCTGCACCTGCCCTTGAATGCATTCGACGATTCGCACGAGTAGGTGATCGGCGTCGAAGTCGGTGGGCGGGCGCGTGTGGCTGGTACCGCGGTCTTGGTCGTGCCAGTCACTGATCGTGAGCGCATCGACCACACGCAGCCAGCCCTGCGGTGTCATCCAAGTCGTCTCGAGCACGTTGGTGCCGGGCAGATAGCGCCGGCCGACAGGCACGTACATGCCGTACGGCCCGACCCTGAAGCTACCGGCACCGCGATCGAGCATCGCCGCGAACACCGAGGCGGAGTCGAAGTGCGGCAGGCACATCCACTCGATCGCGCCGTCGGAGGCCACCAGCGCGCCGGTAT
>DATHNH010000039.1:0-4981 GCA_035486255.1 Solirubrobacteraceae bacterium
GGATTTGTCCCTAGTACGAGAGGACCGGGATGAACGCACCTCTGGTGTATCTGTTGTCCTGCCAAGGGCATAGCAGGCTAGCTACGTGTGGATCGGATAACCGCTGAAAGCATCTAAGCGGGAAGCCGGCCTCAAGATGAGTTCTCCCATCCCCTAGAGGGAGTAAGAGCCCTGGTAGACCACCAGGTTGATAGGCCGGATCTGGAAGGACGGTAACGTCTGAAGGAGACCGGTACTAATTGCTCGAGGGCTTGACGGATTTTTGATTGCCCCCTGATCGGGGTAGTGGTACCCGCTGTGGCGCTGTGCAGTTTTGAATGACCCCGAGAAGCGTGGTCTCTCGCTTTTTTCCGGTGGCCTTGGCGAGGGGGAAACACCTCTTCCCATTCCGAACAGAGAAGTTAAGCCCCTCAGCGCCGATGGTACTTGGCTCGCAAGGGCCTGGGAGAGTAGGACGCCGCCGGTTTATTTACGCACACGAGCCGCCCCAAGGGGCGGCTCGTGGCGTTGCTATGGCCTTCGTGACCAATGCCCATTCGGTACTAGGGGTTCCTTGACGACCCCACCCCGCGCGGAACATCCGCGCAAGATCTCTCCGGCGAGAAGGAGCCGCGCGACACTCCGGCGCGAACTCGTCCGCCGACAGGACACAGGCAGATCTGCTCTTCGGGAGCGACGATCCCTGGACGCCGCGAACCGAGGCGACTCCGCAGGGACATCCGGTGTGGGTGGGTGGCCCTGGGGATATCGCGTCGATAACAGGAGCTCTCCCGTGTGCACGGGGCAGACTCGGACCACTCGTCCTGGTCGACCTCCCAGTCGACGTCATAATCGTCCTCGAGCAACAGGAACGAGCGCATGAGCTGCAGCGTCCTTGCGAGCCGCGCCGGCACTTCGGGTTTGCTTGATGAACAGAACATATGTTCGTAGAATAGGACGGCCTCCGGACGGAACCTATGCGAACAGATGTTTGCGTGCTTTGTGGCCGTCGTCAGGTTCCCGAAATGGCTCAACCGTGCGGATTCTGGCGCCTGGTTCCTGCAACGAGAATTGCACGCTATTCCCGAGCCGAGCTGAAGAAGGCGACCGGCTGGAGCTGAATGAGGCGACCAGCTGGTGGTCCGGAAAGAGCGATATCCGCGCGCCGGGGTCACGCGGGGCATCTGCTTGGCGCACGGGAACGCCCGACCCCGGGCGTCAAGGCCCCCGTGCGCGTGAGGTATCTCTCGAGGGAGGGTCTGAGCGCCTGAGGGAGGGTCTGAGCGGCCCTGCTCGAAACTAGTCGTCGAGATGGCTGTTACGCTTGCCAGGCGCTCAACCCAGGAACCCAGCAGGGCTCCTCGCCGGCGCATTCAGCTCATGGAGAAGTTCGTCATCGAAGGCGGCGCCCCGCTCTCCGGCACGATGATCCCGGCCGGCAACAAGAATGGTGCCCTGCCCATCCTCGCCGCCTGCCTGCTTACGGAGCAGGAGATCGTCGTGCACAACGTGCCGCGCATCCGCGACGTCGACGCGATGCTTGCGATCCTGAAGTCGCTCGGCGTGTCCGTCGAGTGGCGGGGGGCCAATGAGCTTGCGCTGTGCGCGGCCGACGTGCATGACGTCGAGATCGATCCCGAGCTTGCCGAGCAGATCAGAGCTTCGTTCCTGCTTGCCGGCCCCTTGCTTGCGCGCTTCGGACGCGCGCTGATGCCACCTCCGGGCGGCGACGTGATCGGCCGCAGGCGTCTCGACCCACACCTCGATGCGTTCAGGGCGATGGGGGCGAGCGCGCAGTGCGATCGCGAGATCGTCTTGAGCGCTCCCAGGGGTTTGCGCCCCACCGACGTGTTCATGGACGAGCCTTCGGTGATGGCCACGGAGAACGCGCTGATGGCGGCCGCGCTGACGCCGGGCACCACGGTGATCGGCAACGCCGCCTGCGAGCCGCACGTACAGGATCTGGCGCGCATGCTCGTGAAGATGGGGGCCGACATCCAGGGCATTGGCTCGAACCTGATAGCCGTCGGTGGCGCAAAGCGACTGCACGGCTGTGAGCACAGCGTCGCGCCCGATCACATCGAGATCGGCAGCTTCATGGCGCTCGCCGGCGTGACCGGCGGCGAGTTGCGCATCAAGGACACGGTACCTGGCGACCTGCGCATCATCCGGCTCGTGTTCGAGCGTCTTGGCTTGCGCTCGGAGCTCGACGGCGACGACGTGATCGTCCCCGGCAACCAGAAGCTCGTGGCGCAGTCCGATGTGGGTGGCTACAAGTGCAAGGTGCAGGACGGCCCTTGGCCTGCATTCCCTGCCGACCTCACCTCGATCGCGGTTGCTCTTGCCACCCAGGCCTCAGGCTCGATCCTGGTGCACGAGTGGATGTTCGAGAACCGTCTGATCTTCACCGACAAGTTGATCTTGATGGGAGCGGACATCGTGATGTGCGACCCGCACAGGGCGATCGTCACCGGCCCACGCCGCCTGCGCGGGGAGCGCGTGGAGTCGCCCGACATCCGTGCCGGCATGGCCATGTTGCTGGCCGCCCTTTGTGCGGAGGGCCGCAGCGAGATCGGCAACATCCGCCAGATCGACCGCGGTTACGAGCGCATCGACGAGCGTTTGCGCGAGCTTGGCGCACGCATCGAGCGAGTCGCCACAGAGCCAGTGCACGCGTAGGGCGCGCTGGCCTTGCGGCCTCCCGCGCGGGCAGTCTGTTCGGAGCACGCCGACCCCGCGGCGCACATCGCCGCCCCGGTCCGATTGAATGGCGAACAATGACCAAGCCAACGACAAGCCGACCACCACGAGCCCGATGATCCACCCGATCCCCAGCGGCACGCGTGACGTGCTCCCGGATGAGACGCGCGAGGTGCGCGCCATCACCGACGCTCTGCGTGGCGTGTTCGAGCGCCACGGCTACGGCGAGGTGTATACGCCGGCGCTCGAGTACGAGTCGGTGCTCGCCCGTGCCGACATGGCCGAAGCCAAGCCTGCCTACCGCGTGTTCGACGAGTCCGGTGCGGCGCTCGTGCTGCGCTCGGACATGACCGTGCCGATCGCGCATGTCGTGGCCACTCGCTATCCGACGGTCGAGCCGCCCCTGCGCTTCTGCTACTTGGCTCATTGCTATCGCGGCGTCCGTCCTCAGCGCGGACAGCCACGCGAGTTGCTGCAGGCTGGAATCGAGCTGATCGGGGCGGCCGCCCCCGAGGGCACCGCCGAGACATTGGGAGTGCTGTGCGCGGCACTCGACACCGTGGGCCTGGAGGGCTACAGGATCGGATTGGGCGACGCTTCGCTGTTTCCCTCGCTGATGGCTGGCGTGGGGGTGCCGGAGCAAGCAAGGCCGCGGCTGCTGGAAGCGCTTGCCAACCGCGATTTCGTCGGACTCCAGGAGGAGCTCTCGGGCCTGGGGCTTGCTTCGCTGGACGTCGAGCTGCTGTTAGACGTGCCTCAGCGCCGTGGGGGCCCCGAGGTTCTGGCCGATTCTGTCGGCGTGGTGGCGGATGCGGTCGCGAACATGCGCGAAGTGCACGAGCTGCTGGCGCCGGAGGTGGCAGAGCGGGTGATCTTCGACCTGGGCCTGGTACGCAGCATCGGCTATTACACGGGAGCTGTGTTCGAGGTGTACGACCCGGCGCTTGGCACACCGATCGGCGGTGGCGGACGCTATGACGAGCTGCTGGGTCGCTTCGGCCGCCCGCTGCCCGCCGTTGGCTTCGCGCTCGGCGTGGATCGTCTGCACATCGCCCTGATGGGCGAGGAGCGCGGCACGGGGGCATCGCTGTGAGGAGTCCCACGAACGGCCCGTCAGGCGCCGCAAAGGGTTCGCCCGGATCCACAAAGGACTCTCCTGGATCCGTAAAGGGCTCCCCCGGAGCCGCGAAGGGCTCGCCCGACGCACAGGGTTCGTCGGGAGCTACCAATGGGCTCACGATCGCCGTCCCGCGCGGCGCGCTGTTTGGCGAGACCGTCGACTTGCTGAGCGGCCTGGGACTCGACACCTCCGAGCTGCGCTCCAACGACCGCAAGCTGTTGTTCGAGGACATCGGCGTGATCACGATGCGACCGTCGGACGTGCCCACCTACGTGGAGTCGGGGGCCGCCGATATCGGCATCACGGGTAAGGATGTGCTGCTCGAGCAGGCCGCCGCGCGCGGCGAGGGCGGTCGCGAGGTGTACGAGCTGCTCGACCTCGGCTACGGGCGCTGCATGATGGTGCTTGCCAGCAAGGCCGGCCCAGACCCGGCGGCCGAGGCGCTCCGGCGGCTTGGAGTGATGCGCGTGGCCACCAAGTATCCCCGCATCGCCGAACGCCATCTGGAGGAGACCGGCAGGCAGGCCGAGATCGTCGAGGTCAAGGGTTCGGTCGAGCTCGCGCCGCTGACCGGCATGGTCGAGGCGATCGTCGACCTCACCGCCACGGGCACGACGCTGCGCGAACACGACCTGATCGTGCGCGAGGAGATCGTCGAGTGCACCGCGCGTCTGATCGCCAATCCGGTTGCTCACAAGCTGCGAGCGCAGGAGATAGACAGGCTGCTGGAGCGCTTGCGTGCCGCTTGAGCGGACAGCGTTTGCATACCGGGGCCCACTCGAACCGGGAGAATGGGCGCGTGCTCGTTGAGCGGCTGACGCTCGCCGATGTCGACGAGCCAGGCGCGGTCGCGCTTGTCGCGGCCAATCTGCGCGGGCTGATCGGCGGTTTGGAGGACGTCGAAGAGACTGTGGCCGCGATCGTCTCGCGTGTGCGCGCAAGCGGCGACGAGGCGGTGCGCGAGTACACGCGCAGCTTCGACACCAATGGGGCCGACCCGCGTGAGCTGTGCGTGTCGGCCGAGGAGCTCGACCGAGCGCTCGAGCAGATGCCACTCGATCTGGTGGCCGGGCTGCAAGTGGCGATCGCGAACGTCGCACGCGTGGCGGACGCGTCGATCGGCCCCGACACGGTGACTGTCGATTTGGCCCAGGGACACACCGTGACTTTGCGCGAGCTACC
>DATHNH010000040.1:0-7187 GCA_035486255.1 Solirubrobacteraceae bacterium
ACCGCCCGGCCAGCCATTTACCCTCGACCGACCCGCCAGCCCTACCATCGACCGCCCGGCCAGCCATTTACCCTCGACCGACCCGCCAGCCCTACCTTCGACGGCCCGGCCAGCCCTTACCCTCGACCGCGCCCTGCCAGCCCTACTTCGCGGCCGCGACCGGCTTCGTGTCCGCCTTCTTCTCCGACTTGCCGGCAGACTCGCCCTTCTTGCTCTCGCCCTTGCCGGCGGAGTCGCTCTTGGCAGACGAGTCGCCGGCAGAGGAAAGGTCCGAAGAGGATCCCTCGCTCGAGGAGGACTCCCCCGAGGAGCCAGAGGAGGACGAGGAGGACGACTCGCTGGAGGCCGCGTTCTCACGCTGGCGCTTGCGCGTGCCGTAGTCGGTGTTGTAGAAGCCTTTGCCCTTGAAGTGGACCGCCGGCGCGTGCAACACGCGTTCGACGGGGACACCCGTCTCGGGGTCGAGGGTGAGCGAATCCTCGCTGAAGGACTGCTGCACCTCGAAGGTGGTGCCGTCCGGTCGTCTGTACTCGTAGATTGGCATCGACGGCGGATTATATGAGCAGGCCGCCAAGCGGTCAGAGACAAGCCAGGCAATCGGTCGGAGACAAGCGAGGCAATATGAGTCGCCGAGGCCGCTCCACGCACCCGCTGCGGGCCTTGAGACCCTCGACGCGCCCAGGCATCGGTCGGCTACAAGCGAGCGGACGCACTCGATGCCCGCTCGAATCGACCCGACCCGAGCTCAGTCGGCTACAAGCGAGCGGGCGCACTCGATGCCCGCTTGAATCGACGCGCTGAAATCGCGATCGGGCTCTGAGATCATGCGCAGCGCGAAGCCGTCGCCGATCGAGAAGAGGATGTCCGCGACGGCCTCGGGCTCGGCATGCAGGCGCAGGACCCCATCCTCCTGGGCCGCCGCCAACATCCCGGCCAGGCGCTCGCGCGTGCGCCGCAGCAGGCTGGCGTACTCGAGCGCGATGTCGGCGTTGCGTCGCGAGAGCGTGAACAGCTCGAATACGAGCGTTACGAAGTCCTGGTCCTCGCTGATCGTCTCTTGCAGGTTCTCCGCCAGCAAGGCCACGAAATCATCGGCCGTCTGAGCGCCCGCCAAGCGTTTCTCGAGCGCCTCGATGCGCAGCTCGCAGTCGCGCCGTGCGGCCTCCACGAGCAGCTGCTCCTTGGTGCCGAAGTAGTAGTGCAACAGGCCGCGCGAGACGCCGGCCTCGCGCGAGACGTGGTCGAACGTGGAGCCGGCGGCCCCGCGGCGCGCCACGCTGTGGCGCATCGCCTCGACGATCCGCTGCGCCTTCTCGCCGGAGAGCGAGCGGGTCGCGGCGCCTGCCGGCTCCCCGCCGCCCTCACGCCGCGACGCGTCCTCGCTCAGCGCTTCGTCGGTGTCAGCGGTCGCTGTATGGGTCATGTCTGCGAACGATGAGCGTCCGTGCTCACGCGGCGGGCACGTCCGCGGGAGACGGGGACTCCTGGGCGGGCATCGTGGTGGAGCTGTAGTCGAACTCCTCCTCGGCGCCGAACATCAGGTCGAGCACCTTCGAGCGAAGGTCCTCGCTGAGCGCGAGCGCGAGCGTGGCGCCTACGACCAACAGCAAGAGAGCGCGCCCGAGGCCGCCTTTGCGCTTTGGCTTGGACGCCGGCTGCTTGATCGCGAACGACGCGTCGCGCAGAGCGCTTGCCGCTTCGGAGAGCTCCTTTTGCAGCTTGCGATCCTCGAGCAGTGCCTTGCCCGTCGGCTTGCCGTTGCTCATACGCCCGTAGGCGCTGCGCCCTGCCGCATATGCTGCAAGCAAGTTCTCGCGTAGTTGCTCGTCTTCGATCAGCCGTTTGAGGTAGTCGCTGCTTCGCACCGCCTCGCTTGCTTTGCCGATTCTGTCTTTCGCTGCCATTGGCCACCGCCTCTGCTCTGAGCTTTGAAGATCTTCTCCAATATACCCCCGATGATCAGAGCCATATCCCCGATGATCGAAGTATTCTCCGCTGTGCTCGGTGTGTTAGGCGTCTGAGGAGCCGGGTCGGTGCCCTCCTTCCAAGCCACCGCCGCGTTTCTCGGTGCGCTGCTGATCATCGGTGCGCTCGCCTCCGGGCTCGCCCAGCGCTCGTTCCTGTCGCTCGCGGCGCTGTTCGTGCTTGCCGGGTTCCTCGTCGGCGACGGCGGCCTGGAATTGGTGAGCTTCCACGCTCAATCCGGGTTCGTCGAGGACCTCGCATTCGTGGCCTTGATCGTGATCCTGTTCCGCGACGGCTTGGAGGTCGAGGGCGAGATGCTGCAGCGTGCCTGGCACGTGCCGCTGCGCAAGCTCGCGATCGCGATGCCGCTTACGGCCGGGATCATCGCCGTGGCCGCGCACCTGCTCGTCAAATTGTCGTGGACCGAGTCGTTGCTGCTCGGGGCGCTGCTCTCACCCACGGACCCTGTGCTGACCTCGAACATCGTCACCAATCCGCGCGTGCCGCGACTGGTGCGCCACTCGCTCAATCTCGAGTCCGGCCTGAACGACGGGTTGGCGCTGCCCGCGGTGCTCACCTTCCTCGCCGCCCTGAGCAGCGAATCGCAGAACTTCGTGTGGTGGCGCTTCGTGCTGCAGGACGTCGGCCTTGGCTTCCTCTACGGGCTCGTGATCGGCTACCTCTCCTCGCTGCTGATGCCGCGCGAGCACAAACGCCCGCTCGAGCACCCCATTCCCGCCCACCAGAAGTCGCTGTACGCGCTCGGCGTGGCTTTCGCCACCTATGGCGTGACGGTCCTCTCGCCACGCGGCAACGGCTTCATCGCGGTGTTCGTCGCGGCAATCGTGCTGGGCGTGCGCCGTCCCGACCTGCGCCGCCATTTCGAGCAGCGCGCCGACGACCTCGTGGAGATCGTCAAGCTCGGCATCTTCGTCGTCTTCGGCTCGCTGCTCACCCTGGATGCCCTGGAGAGCAGCGGTTGGGCCGCGCTCGGTCTGGTGGCCGCCACCTTCCTGATCGCGCGACCGCTCGCCGTGTGGATCGCGCTGATCGGCACCGACACCGACAATCAGACACGACTGTTCATGGGCTGGTTCGGGCCGAAGGGGGTGGCCACGATGACCTTCTCGCTGCTCGTGCTCGACCAGCACATCGCAAGCGGGCAGCGCATCTTCGACCTCACCGCGCTGGTCGTGTTCTGCTCGATCGTGCTGCACGGCCTCAGCGACACCCCCGGCGCGAACTGGATCGCCCGCCATGCCGAGCGCACAGCCAGGCGCAACGCCGACCCTGGAAGATCAGCCGTCAATCAATGATTTGAAGGCAGGGCCGCATGCCAGCCACGCGCAACACCGACCCAGGAACCATCAGCTGTCAATCAATGATTTGAAGGCAGGGCCGCATGCGGCCCTGCCTCGAGCCGCACATGTGCGGCTCGCCGGTCGGTGCATGCACCGACCGGAACCGAGTCATAGAGGTGATGCATCTACCCAGACAGCAAGTCAGGCGTGAAGCGCCGCTTGCTCCTGAGCCGAGGGAAACGCCCACGCGGCGCGCGAGCGGCGCTCCTGGCGGAAGACGAAACGCAGTTGTTGCGGCGGTGCGAGCTGCGCCTCGTTAGGCCGGAAAGTGGCACAGGGCTCGGTCAGCTCCAGCGCGCACAGCAGGTTGCACCGGAAATAGCACTCGTCACACGTGACCTTGCGGGCTGCCCGCTTGCTCTGCGTCCTCGGCACTGACTCCCCTTTGATTCGCGGCTTGACTGGTGGGCAGCGATCAAAGCACCATCGGGACACCCGCTCAAGGAGCCCGAGAGGACTTCCCCGCAAACCGCGAGGAAAACCGATGCATATCCGCAAATAGCCACGATCGAACTCAGATCGTGTGAACGAGCTCCTGTCGCCGACGCAATTTGCGTGCTTTTTCGCGCCGAAGCACCGGCATGTCGGCGGGCACCGGTGGCCTCTGGCTCACCGGCGCGCGAGTACCGGCACGTCATCATGACTGGATGCGCATCCTCTTGACCGGCATCAGCGGCTTCGCGGGCTCGGCCCTGCTGCCCCACCTGCTCGAGCAGGGTCACGACGTGCGCGCCCTGGCGCGCGACCGTGCACGCGTCGAGCCGGCGCTGGAGTCGATCACGCTCGAGTCGAATCGGGGCGTGACGCTCGCGGACTTCGAGCTCGTAATCGGCGACACGCTCTCCGGAGCAGGCATAGTGGAGGCGATGCGCGACGTCGAGGTCGCCTATTACCTGATCCATTCGATGGAGCCGTCGGGCGGCGATCCCTTTCCCGCCCGCGAGCGGGCCTCCGCCCAAACTTTTGCCGATGCGGCGCGCGCTGCCGGGGTGGGCCGCATCGTGTACCTCGGCGGTCCGCGCCCGCCCGAGCGGAGCTCTACACACCTCTCCAGCCGCTACGCGGTCGAGCGCATCCTGCTCGACGGGGTGCCAGGCTCGGTCGCTCTGCGCGCGTCGATAGTGATCGGCGCACGCTCACGCTCATTTCGCTTTCTCGTACGTCTGCTCGAGCGCTTGCCGGTAATCGCGCTTCCGGCTTGGCGGCGCTTTCGCACGCGTCCGGTCGACGAGCGCGACCTCGTCGCGATGCTCGCGGCCTGCGCCTCCGACGCGTCCGTCTCGGGACGCGCCCTGGAGATCGCGGGTCCCGAGACGCTCACATACGGTGAGATCGTGGAGCGCATCGCCGAGTTGATGATGCTGGCTCGCCCCAGCATCGGCCTCGGAGTGACTGTCACACCGATCGCAGCGCGCATAGCGGCCGCGCTCACCCGCGAGCAGCCAGAGTTGATACTCCCACTGATGGAAGGACTCACCGGCGATCTACTACTCGGCGGCGAAGACGCCGCCGCGGCATTGCAGGTGGAATTGCACTCATTCGACTCGGCTGTCGAACACGCCCTATGCGAGTGGGAAAAGCTCGAGCCGCTCGCCGCACGCTGACTGCACGGGACAGTATCCGAAGGCGTGCGGAAGCTCACGCCGTCTGGCTCCGACAATGGCTTCGCCGGCCCGCGCAAGCTACGGTTCAGCTTTGCGATGAGCACTGTCTGCGCCTCCATCGATATCGCCGCCGCCCCGGAGTTGGTATGGGAAACCGTGATGGATCCCATGCGACTCGGCGACTGGGTCACGATTCATCGCAAGCTGCGCCACCACGACGATGGCCCCCTGCGCCAGGGCTACCACATGGACCAGCAGATCCACATGAGAGGAGTCAGCGTCGATGTTCATTGGACACTGGTGCAGTGCCTGGCGCAAGAGCGTGCCGTTTGGGAAGGTCGCGGCCCGGCCCGTTCGCGCGCACGTACGGAGTATGCGCTGCACCCGCTTTCCGGTGGCTGCACGCGCTTCGACTACCGTAACGAGTTCCACGCGCCGCTAGGCCCGCTCGGCGCGTTCGCAAGCCGAGCACTCGTGGGTGGAATGCCAGAGCGGGAGGCCACCCGAACACTCGAGCGTCTACGCACTCTGCTCGAGGATTGATACGCACTCTGCTCGAGGATTGACACTACTCAAATCGGTATCGAGCGATGGTAATTCGCTTGCAGTGGATGACATCCGTACGAGTGGAGGAGCAACTTGTGTAAAGTGAAGTGCCATAGACCGTGCAACCCGACCTTCGGGTTGCATTCACTCCAGTGAACAGGACACAATCGTGACTGACTTCCTTGACGAGAAGCGCCGTGAGATAAACGACCGACTTGCGGAGCTCAAGCCGCTGATCGACGAGTACACCCGCCTACAGGACGCCGCATCGGCCCTCGCGGGCGTTGGCGGATCTGCCCCCCGGGCGGCCGCCGCCACTCCGGCTGCTCCCGCCGCCACACCGGCTCGTCGCGGCCCGGGCCGCCCGCGCGGCTCCAAGAGCCGTGCGACGGGCGCACGACGTGGACGTCCGCCGAAGGCAGCCGCGGCCGCCGAGACGACCAGCACCACTACCGCAGCGCCCGCCACGCCCCGTCGCCGTGCGGGTCGTCGCAAGGGCAGTGGCACGCGTGCCGCACAGGCCCTGTCCTTTGTAACGGGACAGCCCGGTATCACAATCCCGGAGCTTGCCGCCAAGATGGGCATCAAGCAGAACTACCTGTATCGCGTCCTGCCCGGACTGGAGCAGGAAAAGAAGATAAAGAAGCAGGGCCGCGGCTGGCACCCCGCGTCCTAGTCTCGTCGTCCTGGCGGCATCCTCGGTCGCTCACGTGCGTCCAGCACGCTGCGCTCCCGGCGCCGTTGCCGGAACGACGATCCGTCGGACGACATCTGATACACGAAACGGCCGGGTTCGCGTTGTGCGACCCGGCCGTTATTCGTTAAGGGTTGTTAGGCCGATTTAGGGAGTCCGGGTGAGCCTCGACCGAGGATCACCCCCCTCTCACGCTCGATCCTCGACCCACGATCCTCGACCCAAAGGCTCACCCTCGAGTCCCCTGCACGTTCGGCTCAGAGATCAGCTCGCTCTAAATGAGCCCTTGGCTCGAAACCGTGTCGCGCTCGCCGGTGAGCTCGGCCACCGAGGCATCGATCTTGGAACGCGAGAACTCGTCGATGTCGAGACCTTGCACGATCGACCACTCTCCGCCCGAGCAGGTACACGGGAAGCCACTGATCAGGCCCTCCGGCACGCCATAGGAGCCATCTGAGGCGACGCCCATCGATACCCAGTCGCTCGTGCCGCTCACCCAATCGCGCACATGGTCGATTGCCGCGCTGGCGGCGGAGGCTGCGCTCGAGGCGCCGCGCGCCTCGATGATCGCGGCTCCGCGCTTGCCGACATTCGGCAAGAAGTCGTTTTCGATCCAGGCCTGATCGTCGACCACCTTGGCCGCCTGCACGCCTTTGACCTCGGCGTGGAACAGGTCGGGGTACATCGTGGGCGAATGGTTGCCCCAAACGCCCATCCTGCTCACCTCGCCGACCGACGCGGCGACCTTGTTGGCGAGCTGCGCCACCGCGCGGTTGTGGTCGAGGCGCATCATCGAGGTGAAACGCTCGCGCGGCACATCCGGCGCGTTGTTCATCGCGATCAAACAGTTCGTGTTGGCGGGGTTACCCACGACGAGCACCTTCACGTCGCCGGCAGCGCCGTCGTTCAGCGCCTTGCCCTGCCCTGTGAAGATCTTGCCGTTCTCGGAGAGTAGCTCGGCGCGCTCCATGCCCTTCGTACGCGGACGCGAGCCAACCAGCAGCGCGATGTTCACGC
>DATHNH010000041.1:0-3249 GCA_035486255.1 Solirubrobacteraceae bacterium
CCCACCATCCGCGAAGACCTTTCCGAGTGGCGTTGTCGTTGGCTGCGTTCATCGGGGGAATCCCGCTCATGCTCGCTTCAGGAACCTCAGATAGAACGCCGCGCACACCAGGACAATCCCGACGTTCACCATCAGGCGCTCCAAGAACCGATGCCTGAAGAACAAGACGTCCACGCCGACCACGACGGTTACCAGCGCGAGCACGTAAAGCACTACGCCTGTGTGCTTTCCCATTGTTCCACCCTACTGCTCGAGGGTCGCGTCGCGGCCCCGGATGACGCCGCCGGTCGGCGGCATGCTGGGCGCTTCCCACACAACATCATCGGCGAATAGCTCCCGAGCCCCGGCAAACAGCTCCTGGCGATCAGGAGCGGCTTTTCGAAGTAGCGACGTGCGGTAGCCGTCCGTGCCTCTCTGGTTGCGGCGTCCACGTTTGTACTCTTCAACAACGAGGGTTCGTGCCCTCCCAATATGGGCCTGCGGAGTTCAGATGGTTGCGACAGTCCGAGGATTGTGCCGATGTACGAGAGTGTTAGCCGCTCTCGGGGGTCAGTCCGAATCTCGACTTTGGGGTTGGCGCCCGACGAGCCAGGCAAACCATTGTGGGGCGCTGCGGTAAAGCTCGACGAGCGACAGGAAGATGGTCAATGCGATCAACGTCAGGATCGAAATAGGGTGAGGCGGATGCATAAAGGCGACAATCAATGCGGTGATAATCCCTGCGACGACTACACCGCGAAGGACGAAGCTTGCGAGTACACCAACCGCGACAAACCAACCAACAGGAGGGCGAGGACGAGATAGCACCAGCAGGCCCTCAGGTAGCCGATCCACCAAGCCAACGCTTTACACCGTCCACGAACCGGCGCGCCGCGTCGATTGGATCGTAGTCGTCGGGTTCGATATCGTCGAGCATCATGTAGTCAGCGATGCTGCGCAGCTCGAACAGCGAGCGATTAGTGCTTCGCCGCGATCCTTGCTCACGCTACAGAGACGCCCTCGGCACGTACCCTCTCGAGCAGAGGGACGTGATGATCCTGGTACTCGCTCACTGAGATGGGGATCTCGGAGAGGACGACTTCGTTGGAGAGCGAGTGGCGCCATAGGACGTCGCTCATGCGTGCCGGCTCGCGGCGACGCGACGGAACCTCGTCGAGCACGACCAGTAGATCGATGTCTAAGTCGGGCTGGGCGTCACCCCGAGCGGACGAGCCGTAGAGCACGACGTCTCTGAGGCGAGCCCCATAGATGTCGCGCAACTCCAACGCGACCTCGTGCGCGATCCTCGGCCGGTCGATCAGGTCGGTACTCACAGATCCAATTCTACCTGGGCCTCTCGGCGTCTTAGGTAATACGCGGCCTGTCCATGTGCCTCGAGGCCGGCGGACATGTGACGATAGTCAAACTGCACCTATCGGCCAACGCACGCACACTGATTGCACACATGCATGTGTTGCGCGTACCAGCAACGATCCTTGCTTACGACCCCGAAGGTGCCACACACACCACGCAGGCCATTCTCACGATCCACGCAGCGAAGGCAGCTAGACACCACGAGAACTAAGCAGTGTCTTGCTGCCTTATCTCCTCGGTAACAGCGGCTTGCGGGCTGGCGACTGGTACGTTACTTGCCAGTTTTGGCGAGCTGCTCGGGGGTTGTTGGTGTTGGAATCGGTTGAACTTGCGACGATCCTGTTGACCGATCTGGTCGGCTCGACTCGGCTGGCCACCTCCGTGGGCCCGGTACGCGCCGATGAGCTGCGCGAGGAGCATTTTGCGCTGTTGCGCGACGCGATCGCAGGCTGTGGGGGCAAAGAGGTCAAGAACACCGGCGACGGGTTGATGATCGCCTTCGCCTCGGCCTCTGCGGCGGTCAAGTGCGCTGTGGCGATGCAGCAACTGTTCGAGCGTTGGACGTGTCGAGGAGCGCGCTGGGATCGAGGAGGCGCTGGTGCTCGCACGCGGCGACGCACGCCAAGTGGTCCTGCTCTCGGGTGAACCGGGATTGGCAAGACGAGACTCGCGAGCTTTGCGGCGCACCGCGCGCACGCCGAGGGCTTCGCGGTGTGCTGGGGCTCGTGCTCTGAGGAGCTCGCGGTGCCGTATGAGCCGTGGATCGAGGTCTGTTCGCAGATAGTCGAGCACGCCCCGCAGGAGCTGCTTGAGCGTCACTGCAAACGTCATGTCGGAGAGCTCAGCCGGTTCGTTCGCACGCTGGGCGAGCGCGTGGAGGAGCTGCCATCGCTGCAGACCTCTGACCCCGAGACCGAGCGCTATCTGCTGTTCTCGGCGGTGGCGGGACTGCTCGAGCAGGTTGCACAGAGCGTGCCGGTGTGCGTGGTGCTCGACGATTTGCACTGGGCCGACGGGCAGTCGGTTGCCCTCCTCAAGCACGTGGTTCGCACGGCCGAGCGGGAGGCGCTGCAGGTGATCGCCGGGCGAGGCGATGCTGTTCGAGCACGCGAACATGCCACCCGTGCGCTCGAGCTCTCGCGCGAGCACGGCTACGGCGCCTTCGAGGGGCTAGCAGCGACTCTAGTTGAGGCGCAGTCGGCGGCCGAGACCGACCGGCGATGAGAAGCCGGCAGAGAAGCTTTAGTTCGCTGGTGTGCCAGCCGACGCCCAGCTCGCCACGATCACGGTCGCGCGATAGGGGTGCAAGCCGCGGCGTCGTGCCGGCTTGACACGCTTCCAGGCTTGCGCGATAGGAGCTGTGAGCGTGGTCGTGCCCGGAGTCAGCGCGCGGAAGGCGTACACCACGACAGGCAGCGTGGAGGCTCCGCTGCTCGGGCAGAGCGCTACGCGCCGCAGCACGCTGGGGTCCGACGAGCGAGCGGCGGCCCAAGGGAAGACGCGCGGGGGCGGCTTCGTGCCGGCGGGCCAGGAGAGGTACTTCTCGGCCTCGACCAACTCCACGTAGACGAACGCGCCCACCTTGACTATGGGCGTGGCGCCGCTCTCCGGTGCGATGCCGGGCGAGAGTGTCGTAGGGAACTTCACACAACCGTTGGGGCCCTCCCCCGGGGAGGTGTCCGGCCTTCCGCAGGCCGCGAGCATAACGGCGCAGAGCACAATGCCGGGGAGGGCGCTCGGATACCTCATTGTCCACTATACGTCGATCGTCCCCACGACGTCACAAGGGTAGCCGCTCCACGACCCCCGACCTGGTGGAGCTTTCACGACGGTCGGTCTGGAGGATCAATTGCGCTCGTCGCGCGCGCTCAGGCTCGGGGGAGGTGAGGAGCGAGT
>DATHNH010000042.1:0-16624 GCA_035486255.1 Solirubrobacteraceae bacterium
CGATGGCGATCACGGCCACGGCGCCGGCGAGGCCGGCTGCCATCGTCGCGCACAAGCCCACCGGTCCGAGTCCGACGACCGCGCAGCTGTCGCCCGGCCCAAGGCCCGCCGCGACGATCGCATGGTAGCCGCTGCCCATCACGTCGCCGGCCAGCAGCGCGGCGCCGTCGGAGAGCCCGTCCGGTACCCGTCGCAATGTCAGGTTCGCTCGTGGTATCAGCGCCATGTCGGCCTGTGTCCCCGGTAGCGAGCCGCCGCTTGGCCCGAGGCCGAAAACGCGCGCCTCGCGGCAGTGCTGGTATAGCCCGAGGCGACATTCCCGGCACGTCCCGCAGGCAGTCGCGAACGTCCCCAGAACGCGGTCGCCGACGGCTACCGAGCTCACCGCGTCGCCGGCAGCGAGCACCTCGCCCACATACTCGTGACCGAGGACGAATCCGCGTTCTGAAGGGACGCGCCCGTGGTAGATATGCAGGTCCGATCCGCATATGCCGGATGCGCGGACGCGGATGAGGGCGTCGTCGTCGAGGACGAGCTCCGGGTCGGGCCGCTCGACCAATTCGACGTGGCCCGGCTCCTGGAAGGCAACCGCCCTCATCCGGCAAGCGCTGCCGAGGCGCTCGGAATGTTCGGCCGGCGCGCCAATGCGGACGCGAGCGCTACATACCCATCGAGGAAGCTACTCGCCCATCGGCCGTCGTAGAGATCGCGCGCATAGCTGAGCAGCACCGCGAGTCCATCGGGCGCCGGCGCGAGCGACAGCTCGAGCTCCCAACGATTGCCGATTCCCTCTGGCACGTCGATGATCGGCTCGAACGCCACCCCGCCGATCTTCGCCGGCGCCATCGGCCCCGCGAACAGCTGGAAGACGATTGCGTCGGGGCGCATCGACTCGGCGGCGATCGTGTCGAGCGGCAGCATCTGAAACGGCAGCTCCTGATGGCTGAATGCACCGATGACCGTGTCATCGGCAGCGCGGATGACTTCGGCGAATGTCGCACGCCGGCTCAGTCGCGTGCGGAGCACCACCATGTTCGAGAGAAAGCCGACTGTCGACTGGGCCTCGCGCCGTGAGCGGTTGGCGAATATCGAGCCGACCGCCAAGTCGCCCTCGCCTGTCTCGTGGCTCAGCAGCACATAGTAGACAGCCAGCAGGCAGGTGAAGAACGCGGTGCTGAAGGTTCGCGCTAGGGCCTGCATCGCCTTCACCGTGTCGGCATCCAACAGTCTGCGCTCCACATTCGTGCGTCGCTCGAGCAAAGGCACATCGCTATGACGGCGGGGAAGCTCCGGGAGCTTGGCGCCGGCCAGGCGCTCGCGCCAATAGGTCCGCATTCGCCGCAGGCGCTCGCCCTCGAGCTGTCGGTGGTGCCATTCGGCCCAGTCGGCGTATTGCCAATCCACGGCAGGCAGGTCGGGGCCGTCGGCCACGATGGCTCGGTAGAGCCGTCCGAGCTCGTTCGCGACGAGGGCTGTCGACCAGCCGTCGGTCGTCAGATGGTGCATGTTCATGCAGAGAACCCGCCGCTCGGCGGCGAGTTTCCACAAGGTCAGGCGGATTGGGCGCTCGCCGATATCGGTGGGCGTCTGTACCTCGCCGGCAATTGCCTCCACGAGGCCATTCTCCTGTGTCGTCGCCTCGCCGATGTCGAGCTCGGTGATCGCAAGGGGCAGCGGCTCGGCGTGGATCAGCTGGCGCAGACGCGGTCCGCGTCCGACAAAGGTCGTCCGCAGAGCCTCGTGTCGCAGCGCCAGCGCATCGATTGCCGCCTGGAGCGCGGCAACGTCGAGTGGGCCGTCGAGCCGCAGGAGAAGTGGGCAGTTGAGCGCGCCGTGGCCGCCCCGATGGTGGTCCATCTGCCACAGTACCCGCTGCCCGATCGATGCTTTCTCTTCACGCGGATTGGGCATGCACCAAGCCTACGGTTACATTCGTAAAGTGCCCAAGCCAGTTGGTGCTACCTCCACCGGCAACGCACGCACGCTTGCCGTTCGGATGTTCCTCGCGATGCTCTCGACGCAGGAGCTGATGGCGGCCTACCTGGCGGTTCGCCTCGGCCTATACGAGGCACTCTCGTCCGATGGTCCGGGCACAGTCGCACAGATCGCCGAGCGGACGGGCATCGCTCCGCGCTATGCCCGAGAGCTGCTCGAGCAGCAGGCGGTCGCCGGGTACATCGCCGTCGACGAGCCCGCGAAGGCAGCCGAGGAGCGCATATACAGCTTGCCGCCCGGACACGAGGAGGTCCTGACGGCGTCCGCCAGTCCGAGCTCGATGGTCGCACTCACGACGCTGCCGCTTGGCGGGATCGCGCGCGCGCTGCCGAGTCTCCTGGCCGCATATCGCTCGGGATCCGGTGTCTGCGATGCGGAGTTTGGCGAGGACTGGCGCAACGGGCACTCAGGCGCCAATCGCGCCCTGTTCGCTCATCTGCTTGCCGATTGGATCCGTGTGGCGCTACCGCATGTGCACGCGCGACTGAACGCCGGCGGTCTGGTTGCCGACGTTGCCTGCGGCGCGGGATTCGCGAGTATCGCCTTGGCGCAGGCTTACCCCAAGGCCCTCGTGCACGGGCTTGACGTCGATGCCGCGACAATCGACTCGGCTCGCCGCAACGTCCTCGCCGCGGGAGTCGAGGAGCGCATCGGCTTTGAGGTATGCGATGCGGCCGACCCGCGGTTGAACGGCACCTACGATCTCGTCTGCCTGTTCGATGCCCTGCACGAGCTCGCGCGACCAGTCGAGGTTCTGCGGGCTTGTCGAAAGCTGCGCTCGGCCGACGGCGACGTCTTGGTAATGGACGCCAAGGTGGCCGCTTCGTTCCGTGCGCCCGCTGATGAGATCGAGCGGTTTCAGTATGCAACGAGTGTTCTGCACTGCCTGCCGGCGTGTCTTTCAGAACGGCCGTCGGCAGGCACCGGAACGGTGATGCGGGTGAGCACTGTGCGTGACTACGCGCGGGCGGCCGGCTTTGCGGATATGCGTCTGCTGAATGTTGAAGACCGATTTCATCGGCTCTATCATCTCCTCGGATGAGCGGCGTCACCGTTACCGCTTCTATCGATATTCCGCTCGTTCCCGCGATCGCGTTCGAACGCCTCGAGGAGGAGCTGACCAGGCGGCTCGCCATCGGCTCAAATGGTGCCGGCATGCGCTTGACCGCGGGACCGGACGGTAGTTTGGTTGAGCCGAGCGAGGGCGAAGAGGTCGAGGTCGCGATCGTGCGCGAGTGGCGCCCGGGTGAGCTGATCGCGCTGTCGTGGCGCTCGGCAGACTGGGGACGCCACGCTCGAGCAGAGGTCGAGGTGCGCTTCGAGCCGACCGGTGACGGCACTCGTATCACCTTTGAACATCGTGGTTGGGGCAAGCCGATCCTGGCAATGGGCGCAGAGGATTGTGGCTCCGCCGAGCTTGTCGGCTGGTTCGTCGACGAGTTGCTGGGTCCGCTCATGCAAGCAACGGCGCCGTCCGGGCTTGGGGCATGGCTCACCGATCGGCGTGCGCGCCGCCCCGCCGGACCGCTTGCGCGAGAGAGCTACCGGGACCCGAAGGAGCATCGCCCCGGATTCCTGAAGACGCTCTCGATTCTTCAGTTGCGCCCGGAGGACTTACTACTCGAGATTGGCTGTGGCGGTGGAGCGTTCATGCGCCAAGCACTTACTTCGGGATGTCGCGCTGTGGCGGTCGACCATAGCTCTGAGATGGTCGGTCTGACCGCCGAGACAAACGCGGTCGCCGTTGCCGAGGGGAGCCTCGAGGTCTGTCGAGCCGAGGCCGAGAAACTGCCGTTCGCAGACAACACATTCAGTTGTGTGGCGATGACACACGTGTTCTTCTTCATCGAGGATCCGTGGGCCGCGCTGAGGGAGTGCCGGCGCGTGCTCGCAGAAGGGGGGCGGGCCGCGATCTATACGGCGGGTCCCAGCCTGCGCGGCACGCCGGGAGCGCCGCAGCCGATCGCCCGTTGGATGAACCTGTATTCGGCGGAGGAGCTCGCCGGCATAGCCGGTGAGGCGGGATTTGGCGACGCTGTCGTGACGGGCCACGGAGGTGCTCACCTGCTCTTGGCAAGGGCCTAGGAGAGGAGTGCGCCGACCGTCGCGGTGGGAGCGGACGCCAGCGTGCTCAGCAAACGTGCATAGCCGTCCGCGAAGCCGGCTGCCCAGGTGTCGTCGACGCGAGACCGGTCGTAGAGCAGGACAGGCGAGACATGGTCGTGTGCGCACGCGACGAACAGCTCGAGAGTAAAGCGTGCCCGATCGGACCGTCGCTCGATCGGGGTTAGCTCGAGACCTCTCATTCGCGCCCGGGCGGCCGGGCGAGGCTCGCCTTCGATGAACTGGAAGATCACCCTGTGTGCGTGCACAGTCCCGGCAGGAAGCATGTGGTGCGGCAGTTCCTGGTTGGCCATCGCGCACTTCGCCGTCGCTGTGACGTCGCATAGAACCTCGGCGAACCGCTTGTCGGGACTGATACGGCCCCGTAGGGCGAGCAGGTTCACGAAGAAGCCGACGGTGTGAAGAATCTCTTTGTTCGCGCGATTGGCAAACAACGACCCAACGACGATGTCGGATTGTCCGGTGAGGCTGTACAGGTGAACGTAGAAGGCTGCCAGCGCCACCGCGAACGGGCTGCTGTCGTACTCCTCCGCGATGCCTGCGAGTGCTCCGGCAACGTCTGCCCCCAGCCGGCGCCGCTCGTAGGCCCTTTCGCCCGCAACAGCACCGGTAGCGAAATCGGGGAGCTCGATGGGTCTGGCCTCGGCAAGCACCCTGCCCCAATGCGCTTGCAGCCGCGCAAGCTTTTCACCTGTGAGGCTTGTGCGCTGCCACTCGGCCCAGTCGGCGTACTGCCACTCGATCATGGGAAGGTCGAGGTCGGTACCGCCCGCAAAGGCACTGTAGAAGGCCGCCAGGTCGGTAGCGACGATGGCGTTGGATTGGTGGTCGGTAACAAGGTGGCTGATGCTCAGGAACAGCACGTGATCGTCGACGTCGAGACGCCACAGGCCCACACGCAGCGGTAGATTCGTTGGATCGATCCGCGCCTCGACCTCGGTTCTCACCAGATCCTCCAACTGATCGCCGCCGTCTCCCGGCGCGATGTCGCTGACGGTAAAAGGCGTGGGGTCTGGAGGGTGAATGGTCTGCAAGAGCCTGCCCGCAGAGCCGGCGAAAGTCGTTCGCAGTGCCTCGTGTCGAGTGACCAGCGCATCGAGCGCCCGCTGCAGCGCATCAAGATCCAAGTGACCTTTGATCCGCCAAGCCAAGCTCTCGTTGAGGGCGCCGCCGTCGTCCCGATAGTGGTCGAGGAGCCATAGCAGCCGCTGACCGACGGATGCGGGAACAGTGCGGACGGTCATGGTCCGGGAGGCTACCAACAGTGTGTGAGAGCCTTTTACGGCACTCGGTCGATTCGTTACGGTTATCCTCATGATCCGCCTCGGTCTCAAGCTCACTCACGACGGGGGCTTGGCGTTGCTGGACGGGGACACTCTCCTCTTCAGTCACGAGGCCGAGAAGTCGGAAAACCTCGCGCGTCACTCTTCACTGTCGGCCATCGATCTGCAAAGGACACTTGGACATTACGGTTTCGCCCTCTCGGATGTCGATCGGGTTATCGTCGACGGTTGGATCGGCGGCAGGGCAGAGGGCGTGCCGGTGGCTCCCTATCATGAGACCGAGGATCACCGCAGTCCCTTGCGGGCGCTGAGGTTCGAGGGCCTCGAGCTCGGCGGCCAATCGGTTGATTACCTGAGCTATACACACGCCGCGGGGCACCTGTTTGGTGCCTATGCCACAAGTCCCTGGGCCGTGAGTGAAGCCGCCGCGTTGATCCTTGTCTGGGATGGGGCGATGTTCCCACGGCTGTATCTATTTCACCCGCGCAGACGCTCGTGCGCGTCACTACGGCAGCTGTTTGGCTTTCACGGCCATGTCTACCCCGTGTTTGGCTCCTACTTCGGGCCGTTTGTACCCGAAGGTGTGTCGACCCCGCGACACACGAGTCTTGACACGCGGGCTCTGCTCGATCTATCGGGCAAGGTAATGGCGTGGGTCGGGCTCGGCACCGTCGACCATGAGCTGATGGACGTGTTCGACCGCATCTACAAAGAGAATTTCCGGCCTGGCTTCGAGTTCGTGTTCGACTTTGCGCGCGCGTCTTGGGAGTGTGCCCGTGAGCTGCGGCTTGCGGACGAGGATGTCGTAGCGTCGTTCCAAGCATGGATCGGCCGTCGCCTTGTGCAGACGCTCGAGAACGTGATGGAGCGCGATGACACCCTACCCAGGCGCTTGTGCTTCGTCGGTGGCTGCGCGCTGAATATCGGCTGGAACTCTCAGCTACGCGACAGTGGGCTGTTCGACGATGTGTGGGTGCCGCCGTTTCCCAACGATGCCGGCTCTGCTCTCGGTAGCGGGGCGGCCGATCTCATCTGCTCCGGCGAAGGCGCGGCGATCGATTGGGATGTCTATAGAGGGCCTGGACTGGTCGCGTCGCGGGCGTCCACGCGGTGGTCGAGCAGGGAGTGCGACATCTCGGCGCTCGCCGCCTTCATTCACGAGACGAACGAACCGGTCGTATTCCTCGACGGCCGAGCCGAGCTGGGTCCGCGGGCGCTTGGCAATCGAAGCATTCTCTGTAGTGCGACGGGACCCGAGACAAAGGAGCTGCTCAACAAGATGAAGTCGCGCGAGTGGTACCGGCCCGTTGCTCCCATCTGCCTCGAGTCTGAGGCCGCTCGCGTCTTCGATCCCGGCAGCCCGGACCCATACATGCTCTTCACGCACCGGGTACGACCTGAGTGGCGCGAGCTCGTGCCCGCGATCGTCCACGTTGACGGAAGTGCTCGGTTGCAGACGATTCGCAGCGAGCAGAACCTGACCGTGGCTGAGCTGCTGCGTGCCTATCAGCGGGTGAGCGGGATACCGCTGCTATGCAACACCAGCGCGAATCGCAAGGGCTCCGGCTTCTTCCCGGATCTGCGATCGGCGACCGATTGGCCGCAGGCCAGGCACGTGTGGTGCGAGGGACGGCTGTATTCGCGTGTTGCCCTCCCGGCGGAGGCGGGGGTGTAGCGTCGCCGCGAGCGTGGCTCGATCGAGAAGGGCCTCGAGAAGGGCCTGACTTTGTTTGGAGACCTGGTCCACATGGCTCGTTCATCGAGCCGACGCTGCTTCGAGGATCGCCAATGTCGCCGTGCGGACCACACGCCGGTGCTCGAGGCCTGCTGAGCTCAGAAGCGCCAGCAAGTGGCTTTCGTCACGATCGGGACCCGCGGCCAGCACGAGCGAGTTCATATCGAGCAGCTTGCCGATGTGAAAGGCATCGCCGGATGGCAGCAGGGCCTCGATCACGATCACCCGGCTGTCCGTGCGCATCGCCTCGGCGACGACGTCGAGGATCCTCCTTGCCCGGGCGTCGGGCCAGTCGTGTAGGACGGTCTTGAGTAGATACGTGTCCCGGCCGGTCGGGACGGCGTCGAAGAGGTTGCCAGGCTCGATCGCACAGCGCTCGGTGACTCCTGCTGCCTCCAGCACGGGCGGCGCCCTCGAGACGACGTGGGGGAGATCGAACAGCACACCGCGTAGCTGCGGGTAGCGAGCCAACAGGCCGGCGAGGAAGACGCCTGTCCCACCTGCCAGATCGACGATCGTCCCACACCCAGACCAGTCATAGGCAGCGAGCAGCGGTCGCAGCATGATGCGATTCTGTGTCTCCACCGAGCGATCGAACAGCTCGCGGAAGTCCTCGTCGCGAGCCAGCTTGTCGTAGTAGGACTGCCCGTGGATGTAGTCGAACGCCGACTGACCGGTGCGGATGGAGTAGTCGACGTACGCCCAAGCCGCGAGATCCGGGCCGATCAGGGCAAGCCCGTCCCGCAGTGACAGCGGATGATCGCCGCACAGGAGCTCGGCGACAGGTGAAAGGGCAAAGATGCCATGCTGGTCCTCGGCGAAGATCCCGCGGCTCGCCAGGGCCCGCAGCAACCTCCACAGCGACGACGGGTCGGCGCCGACCTTTCCCGCCAACTTCTCGACATGAAGGGGCCCGGCGATCAAATGGTCGGCGATCCCCATGTCACAGGCGGCGCGTAGAGCGAATGGGATGACGAGATCCGCCAGCTCGCGCAGCGTTTCGAGAGTGTTCGCTTGCTGCTCCTGGACGCAGGCTGCCATCAGGTCTCGTAGTGGGCCGTGCCGGCGCCGCGGTATCGCTCTCGCAGTGTTCTCACATCGCTCTCGTATTCGCTGCGAAACATGCCGCGGCGCTGCAGCTCGGGCACGAGCAATTCGCAAATGTCATCGATACCGCGCGATGGTGGGCACGGGAAGAGATTGAATCCATCGAGGTCGGCGCGATCGAGCCATTCCTCCATCCGCTCGGCGATCTGGCCGGGCGTGCCGAAGAGTGCCGTGCGTGCGTTGGGTCGGCGCGCTGTGCCGAAGAAGTCCTTGGCGTCCTTCACGGTCCATGTCCGCGACGCATCGATGTTTTCCAGAAAGGCGACGACGGAGCGTGCGCCCTGCACCGACAGGTCTCCCAACGGCGTCTCCAGCGGGAAGGCGTCGAGGTCGACGCCGCTCCATCCACACCACTTCGAAAGCATGCCGTCAGGGCGCGTAAGGGACTCATAGAGCTTTGCCTTGGCTCGTGCCTCCTGCTCTGTGCGTCCGACCATCACGAGCATTCCCTGCAGGACCTTCACCGCGCTGGGATCGCGCCGGCAGCGCTCGATACGACGTCGCAGGTCTTTGACTTGCTCGCCGCCTCGTCGAGGCCCCGAGAGCGTGAGAAACACGACCTCCGCATGGCGCGCCGCGAATTCCAGCCCGCGAGGAGAGGCACCGGCCTGATAGAGCACCGGCGTGCGTTGGGGCGATGGCTCGCACTGGTGCGGGCCGCGCACGTCGAACCACCGCCCGCGGTGATCGATGCTGTGGACCTTCGCGGGGTCGGTGAACATATCCCTTTTCCGGTCGAGCACCACCGCGTCCTCAGCCCAGCTGTCCTCCCACAATGCCCTCACGACTTCCACGTACTCGTCGGCGCGGTCATAGCGACAGTCGTGGTCGAGCTCTCCGCCAAGCCCGTTGGACGAGGCGGAGCGCAGATAGGAGGTGACGATATTCCACGCGATACGGCCCTCGGTGAGGTGGTCGAGCGATGTGAACACGCGCGCGCACTGGTAGGGAGGGTGATAGGTCGTCGAGTAGGTGACGGCGAAGCCGAGATGGCGCGTAGCCGCCGCAGCGGCCGGAATCACGAGCAGCGGGTCGATCGACGGCGTCTGCACGCCGTGGCGCACCGCATCGCTCCAAGTATCGCGATACACGTCGTAGGTGCCGTGGACATCCGCGAAGAACAGTGCGTCGATACATGCGCTCTCGAGCTGTCGAGCCAGCTCGACCCAGTGCGCGAGCGATCGGTAGCCAGTTGCCGTGCGATCCCCGGGGTCTTGCCACATCCACTCGAATGTCGGCGACGGAGAGCACTGCGTGAGCACGTTCAAGTGCATGACTGTGAAGCATAGGCTCGAGCGCCGGTCATCATTAAGTGCGTCGAGCGTTATCTTTCTCTGTGTGGCAATTCAGCAGACGACTCTCCAAGAGGCGCTTGTCCAGATGTGGAGGGAAGCGCTCGGGAACGACGAGCTCACCCTGGAGGACGATGTGCTGATGCTCGGCGCTACGTCGCTTCAGATCATGAACGTGATCGGTCGACTTGCCGAGGATCTGTCGATCGACGCGCCGGTCGAGGCCCTCTTCGATGCAATCACGATTCGCGAACAGGCCGAAGCTCTCGGCACCGCTACATAGCTCGGTAGCTCCCGGCGCCCGGGAGGCTGCCGGCTTTCCTGCGAAACCGCCAAGCGTCGGGTAGCTCAATTGGAAGAGCACAGCCTGGAGAGAGGTAGCCTCGGCTCCTCTGCGAGTCTCATGAGAGAGCCGACATAGCCGGCCAGGAACTCTCGTGCCCACCGCTCACCGAACTCCCTGTCGTAGCGAAGCATGAGGCGCTTGCGGTCGAAGACAACCAGCTCGAGCGCGAAGCGTCCTGCCTCGGCTGCAACGGGCATGTCCAGCATCTCGAAATCGAGAGTGCTCTCGCGACTCACATGGGCGTCCAGGTATTGGAAGACGATTTCATCCGCCGGCGCTATCGTCCGAGCTGGCAGCATCTGAAGCGGCAGATCGCCGTGGCGCATCGCCTCGAGGAATACCTTTCGGCTTCCGCGGACGATCTGTTCGAGGGGGGCTTCGGTGTCCACCTGGAGGCGCAGCATGATCATGTTTACGAAGAATCCGACCGTATCTTGCACCTCGGGTCGCGTGCGGTTGTTGAACAGCGAGGCAACAGCAAGGTCGCGCCGGCCGCAGCTGTGGTACAAGTGTGCGTAGAAAGCCGCCAGCATTACCGGGAACATCGTCGTGCGCAGGCGTTGTGCGAGCAATTGCAGGCGCTCGATGACTGTCGGGTCGATGTCGAATGTCGTCCGCCCCGGTGTGTCTGAGCCGGCGGCGCCCGAGGCTGAGGCGCGGGCGTTACGCGGGATCGATGGCAGCCGCGCGCCGTCGAGCTGGTGCCTCCAGTAGGTCTGGAGCTCCTCCAGGCGGCCGTCGGCGTGCGCGCGTCGCTGCCACTCGCTCCACTCGGAGTAGGACCATCCGATCGGTGGCAGCTCATCGCTGCTTGCTCCGAGGTTGTTGTCGTAGAGCCAGCTCAAGTCGCGCGTCAGGATCGCGTTCGAGAAGAAGTCTGTCGCGAGGTGATGGATGTTCACGAGCAGCAGATGGTCGTGCTCGTCAATCCGCCACAGTGACGTCCTAACAGGCGATCGCCGCGGGTCGATCTCGCTGCGTATCTCGCCCTCCATCGCATCCAGGGCGGCGCGCGCGGCGCCGGGTTTGCCACTGAGATCCGTGAACGCGATCTCCTGTGGACGCATTTCGTCGACTACCTGAAATAGACGGCGCCCGCGTGTCAGGTAGGTGGTGCGCAGCGCCTCGTGGCGGGCGAGGAGGTCGTCATATGCCGTGCGCAGCGCCGCGAGGTCGAGGTTTCCGTGAATGCGCCATGCGACCGGTACGTTGATCTTCCCGCTCCCGCCGCGATAGTGATCGAGCAGCCAGAGCAGACGCTGACCGACGGATGCTTCGATCTCCCGCACGCCGGGTCCGCTATTCGGCAAGGAGGCCACGTTCGCGCAAGCCGTCGACGACGTGCGTCTCGACGTCCGCGATCGTGATGATCTTACGGGCCGTATCCTCGTCGATCGGTGGTAGCTCGAACTCGTCCTCGAGCGTGAATGCAAGCTCGAGTAGCGCAAGCGAGGTGTACTCAAGTTGATCCACGAGCTTTACCTGGTTGCCCTCACCGCTCTCGGGGTTGGGCGCCAGCTCGCGCACGATGCGGCCGATCAAGATGCACACATCCTCTTCGTTGAACAGAGTGGTGGCATTGCCGTCAGGCATGAGCGCCTCGCCGGCGGTGGTCGGTAGGCAGATCTCTCAGCACGCTGCCCGGGAGGCGATCTTCGAGGAAGGCCGTCCAGAGGTTGCGACGCCGAGGCTTCCCGCTCGACGTGCGTTCGATTGTGCCGCGGGGCGCATCCACGAAGATCATGTTCGCGCCTGCGGTGCGGCGTCGCAAGAGCGGCATTGCGCGTGCGATCCATAGCTCCTCGGCATCCTCGAGCACGAGTACCAGTGTCGGCTCTCCGAGGCGCTCACCGAGTACAGCGGCAACACGGTGCGCGGGAACGCCGAGACCGGCGAGGAGTGCCTCGAGCTCCTCGGCGAAGACCGCACGTCCTCGGATCTTCAGTGCGTCGCCGAGCCGGCCCAGCACGAACAGCTCGCCGTCGAGCATGAAGCCGGCGTCGCCGGTGCGCACGATGCCGTCTGCGATCGTTGTCAGGGAGCTACCGTCGTCGGGAGTCGCGTAGTCCGCCGCGAGCGAGTTGCCTGCCACGAAGATCTCACCGACGACCCGGTCCGTCAGAGGGACGCCGTCGGCATCGCAGACGGTAGTCTCTACTCCCTCCAGAGAGCGCCCACATCCGAGCACGAGCTGGGCGTTGCGGCCCGCGTGGGGCTCGAGCTTCGCGCCAAGCGCCACTGTGGCCGGGTCGATCTCGACGGAGCGCCATCTGTCATGAAGGGCCAGACCGGTAACCGCGAGCGTGGCCTCGGCCAGCCCATATGCCGGCAGCAGCGCGCAACGAGACAGACCGGCACTCGCCAACAGCTGATGGAACTGCTCGAAAGCTTGCGGATCCAGTCGCTCGGCCCCGACGATGATTGCTCGCCACGCGCCAAGGTCGAGCCCGTGGAGATCCTCGTGTGTGACACGGCCGGCGATATAGCTCAGGCCAAAGCCGGGCATTGCCGTCAGGCGTGCGCCATCTGTGTCAAAGCACCGCAGGTAGCGCAGGGGGGAGCGAACGAATTGCTCGGGCGACATCAGCCATATGTCGCTCCTGTTGGCGACCGGTGTGAGAAGGCAGCCAATCAGGCCCATGTCGTGGTGCACGGGCAGCCACGATGCCGTTGCGTCGGTGCGTGTCATGGCAAGCCACCGGTGTATGGCTTGGACGTTTGCCTCGAGTGAGCAGAGAGGGACCCGCACGCCGCGCGCGTAGCCGCTGGTGCCCGAGGTGAACTGCAGTAGAGCAAGCTCTGCGGGCTCGGAGGGTCCGCGCGGGTCGGCCGGCGTCGCGATCAGCTTCTCTATCTCGACGAGCGACACACGCGCTTGCTCTGCCAGCGGCGCGACCGTCTCACGCAGGGCCGTGCCGGTGAGAATCATCGACGGCTGTGAGGTGCCGAGAAGCCGGGCGCCGTGGCCGGCGTACTCGCCCTCGTCTTGGAAGACGATCGGAGGTGCCATCGGTGAGGGTGTCGCGCCGGCGAGCATCGCGCCGAACAACGATGCGACGAAGTTGGGACTCGATCGCTCGACAATTGTTACTACCTCACCGCGACGTACTCCTGCGTCGATCAATCCGCTTGCCACACGTATGGACAGCGTGGCGAGTCGCTCGTAGGACCAGCGATCCCAACCGTCTCCCGCCCGGGCGAAGCGGATCCCCCGCTCGGTGTCCGGCTCCTGCAGCCAGGCGAGGAGTGGGGAGACATGAGCCATCGCTTTGCAGCCTAGGAGTCACGTCGAATACAGGTCAACGACGAGCTCCGCTTGCGTGGAGCTCGATGGCTGTGAGAGCTTATGGGCAATGTTCGGTAAGCCCTCCCATTTCGAGATCGGTGTACCCGATCTGGCACGTGCGCAGAAATTCTATGGCCGACTGCTCGGCTGGAGCTTCGAGGAGACGGGAGGTGGCGCACGCATTGCCACCCCCGGCACCGTGGGTGGGCTGCACGAGGACGAGCCGTGGATTCAGATCTTCTACAGCGTGCCCGACATAGATGAGGCAATCAGGCTCGTAGTCGAGCTCGGTGGCGAGGTCGACGAGGGTGCCAGCGATGGTCCGGGGGGTCGCTACGTGCATTCCTGCAGGGACGATCAGGGTGTGCCCTTCGGCCTGCATCAACCATCAGAAGAGTAGGTGAACCGTGTGGCGGCGGTAGCGGCAACACGAACTCGCCCGCGGATAGACCTCGGTTCATTCATCCGCCTGACTGAGCTGGCTGACTATTTTGTGCCGTTTACGATCCGAGCGATCTGCCAGCTCGGTGTGGCGGACCACCTCGCCGATGGCCCGCTGTCGGTCGAGGTGCTCGCCAGGCGCACCCAAACAGATCCCCCCTCACTGCTGAGAGCGCTGCGTGCGCTCGCTTGCAAGGGAATCTTCACGGAATGTGAGCCGGAAACGTTCGATCTGACGTCGCTTGCCGAGCTGCTACGCGAGGACCATCCCCTCTCCCTGCGCGATGCCTATCACCTGATGCCGGCCGATGTCCTCGCGTGGGCGAATCTCGGCTATAGCCTCCGTACCGGCGAACCAGCCTTCGATCGCGTACACGGACAGAGCCTGTGGAGCTATCTGGCTACGCATCCCGAGGACAGCGCGCGCTTTGACCGCGGCATGCAGGCGATGACCCGCCCGGAGCTGCGGGCTGTCTCCGCGGCTTACGACTGGGCGAGGTTGGGCAGGATAGTCGACGTGGGTGGCGGGAACGGGGCGTTTCTCGCTGGATTGCTCGCGCACCATCGATCGCTACGCGGTGTGCTCTTCGACCTGCCTCACGTCGTGGCCGGTTCACAGGCGGTGCTCGAGGCCGCGGGTGTAGCCGAGCGTTGCGAGGTCATCGCCGGCAGCTTCTTCGAGACCGTTCCGCCTGATGCGGACGCGTATGTGCTCAAGCGCATCCTCTACGGCTGGAACGACGATGGCGCGTTGACATTGCTACGCGCCGTGCGCATGGCAATGGGCTCCGGTAGTCGCGTGCTGCTGCTCGAGCCGCTGGTTCAGACCGGTGACATGGACGGTTTCGCGAGCATTCTCGATCTGGTCATGCTCGTTGTCGACGGTGGCCGTGCCCGGGGTGTGGCGGAGTTGACCGAGTTGTTCGACCTCGCGGGCCTCCGATTGACGCGCGTCATCCCGACGATGATGTTCCCGATCGTCGAGGGCCAGACGAAGTGACGGCAGCGTGCTTGACGTGGATGTGAGCGCGGCACCCGTCCTACCCGCGCGCTTCGACGCCTCCGATCCCGCGGTACTCGAGGATCCCTATCCACGCTACGCCGAGCTTCGGCGCGAGGGCCCCTTGGCCCGTGGCGGTCCCGGCACGTGGCTCGTCACTCGCTACAAGGAGGTCGCCGCGCTGCTCGGTGACGGGCGCCTCGGCAATGCGTTTCCACCGGCATACCACGTCGCGTCGCTCGGACGAGGACCGGCCAGCGAGTTCTTCCGTCGGATTGTCTTCTACCGTGACCCGCCGGTCCACACGCGGCTGCGCCGGCTGATGGCCGCCTCGTTCACTCCCAGACTCGTGGAGAAGTTGCGCGAGCTGATCCGCGATCGAGTCGATGTCATGCTCGACGCGGCCCTCGAGGCAGGTCGTTTCGACGTGATCGGTGACCTCGCCTATCCGCTGGCCTTCTCCAGCATTTGTCTGTTGATCGGCATACCCTCCGACGATCGAGATGAGGTGCGCCCACGTGCCGCATGCCTCGCCCGCGGGTTCTCCGCGGGAATGACCGACGAGCAACGGCATGCGACCGACGAATCGACCGTCTGGCTGCAAATCTATATAGAGCGACTCCTACTCGAACGTCGGCGATGTCCCCGCGACGACCTGCTTTCGCGGATGCTCGGTGCCGAGGCGGGTGAGGATCGCCTCACGCATGAGGAGATCGTCGACAACTGCGTCTTTCTCTTCTGGGCCGGCTTCGAGACGGTGCTCAGCCTCATCGGCACCGGCTGTGCGGCGCTTCTGCGCTTTCCCCAGGAGTTCGCGCGCCTGCGGGCAGACCCTTCGTTGGTGGGCAGCGCGATCGAGGAGTTCCTGCGCTTTGACGCGCCGATCCAGGGAACTTCGCGAATCATTCGACAGGAGCTCGAAATCGGTGGCCGTCGGCTGCGTCCAGGACGAGTGCTCGTGCTCCTTCTCGGATCGGCCAACCACGACGAGCGTGTGTTCGTCGAACCGGGACGGCTCGATGTTGGCCGCCGGCCCAACCACCATTTGAGCTTCGGCGGGGGGCCGCACCGCTGTCTCGGGAACGTGCTCGCCCGCATCGAGGCCACAGTTGTGTTCGAGCAGTTGGCGCGCCGTTTTACCGCGTTCGAGCCTGCCGGGGAACCAGAGCGGCAGACGGCGACTGCCTGGATGCGCTTCCACGCGAAGATACCAGTGGAGGCGAAGCCCGCTACCGGGCGCTGGCAGGGCATTCTCCTTGATGGGAACCGGGTGGCATGACCACCGACCTGCTCGCCCCGATGCTCGAGCGAATGCGACGCAGCGTCGCCGAGCTGCTCTGCGTGGACGCCGACACACTGGCTCTCGACGAAGATCTGATCGGACGGGGCATCGATTCGATCTCAATGATCCGCCTCGCCGGCGTCTGGAGGCGTGAAGGGATGGAAGTGAGGTTCTCCGAGCTCGTCGAGCGGCCCACTCTGCGAGCCTGGCAGGACCTGGTCCTCGAGCGCGCCGAGTCGATCGAGTCGAGCTCGAAGGCCGAGAATCAGCTGTTCGTCGACGAGCTTGCACCATTCGATCTCGCCACGCTGCAACTCGCTTATTGGATCGGACGCGGATCTGAGCAGCCGCTCTCGGCGAGTGCGCACTTCTACGGTGAGTTCGACGGAGAGGGAGTCTCGCGAGCACGTCTCGAGGCCGCGGTGCGGGCGTTGATCGAGCGTCACGCGATGCTCAGAGCCAGCTTCCACGAGAACGCTACGCAGCAGATCGCCGAGAGCTGCAGCTGGCAGGGGCTGACGGTACACGACCTGCGCAAGCTGGATCGTCGTGCTGTACTCGCCGAGCTCGAGACTTTGCGCGAACGGCTGTCGCATCGTCGACTCGACGTCGAACATGGTCAATGCTTCGACATACAGCTCTCTCTTCTACCCGAAGGTCGCACGCGTATGCATGTCGATATCGACATGCTCGTCGCGGACGCGCAAAGCTTTCGGACGCTCCTCGCCGACCT